>NZ_JAYEEQ010000010.1:0-126685 GCF_034651555.1 Aurantibrevibacter litoralis
AACCTAATGCAGAGGATGGTGCAGGCACAACCTTGTTATATCAAAAATATTAGTAATTAAATGCCTAAGTCAATAAAATTATTAGTACGAGCAAAAAGAATCTGAAGTAGTAATATTTATTACTTTAAAGTTACATTCAAACCGTTGATAAATTATTAGATTAAGATTAAGCGACTGTTACATAGATATCTTATTATATGCGTAAATTAACTCTATGTATTGTTACATTGGTAAATTATTACATTAACCTATTTGTATATTAGTACATTGATAACTTAGTACATTGTTAAATTGGTATACTAAACCATTGTTACATTGGTAAATTATTACATTAACCTATTAACATATGCTCGATAAAAACGGAATAGCAAAACGCATCGCACAGGAGGTTAAAGATGGGTACTATGTTAATTTAGGCATTGGAATCCCTACTTTGGTAGCAAACTACGTTAGAGAAGATATCAGTGTGGAATTTCAAAGTGAAAACGGCGTATTGGGCATGGGACCATTTCCTTTTGAAGGAGAAGAAGATGCCGATATTATTAACGCAGGAAAACAAACAATTACGACCTTACCGGGAGCTTCCTTCTTCGATTCGGCCACCAGTTTTGGAATGATCCGAGGGCAGCATGTAGACTTAACTATTTTAGGCGCCATGGAAGTTGCCGAAAATGGGGATATAGCCAATTGGAAAATTCCCGGCAAAATGGTGAAAGGCATGGGTGGCGCCATGGATTTGGTAGCCTCTGCCGAAAATATTATTGTGGCCATGATGCACACCAACAAAGCCGGCGAGTCTAAACTTTTAAAGCGATGTTCCTTGCCGCTAACCGGTGTAGGCTGCGTTAAAAAAATCGTAACCAATTTGGCGGTACTGGAAGTTACCGATGAAGGTTTTTTGCTTTTAGAAAGAGCACCCGGCATATCTGTAGAGACCATAAAGGAAGCCACCGAAGGCACGCTCATCGTTAAAACTAATATTCCGGAAATTGTGATCTAGGCAAAGTAGTCATCGTAGGTTGTCAAACCTATACTTTTTCGCGTTTTACCACATTTTCCTGGAATTTTACAACAAGATGTAAAAGGATGTTTGGATTTTAATTATATTTAATCCGAACTTAAATGTTGAACCCCGAATTTAACATTTTTAAACCTATTGCTTATGGAACCTCAAACGAATCATGCCCCACCGCCGGAAGATGAAATCTATGTGTATCGAAACAGCTTTTCAAGAGGCATCTTGGAGTTGACGAAAAAGCTTTTTATGCTGTAATTCCCATTCTTAGAATGCGAATGCTAAAAAGGAGCAGTGCTTGTGGGTACTGCTCCTTTTTGTTTGCCTTTTTTGCTAAAGAAAAGGATCTAAAAACGTATTTTTAGGACTATATATAGAATATGAACCTCCGATTCCACAGATGTACCTTAGCCGATTTGGAGGCTGTTTCAAAACTCTCTAAAAGCACATTTTGCACTGCATTTGAAGCCCAAAATAATCCGGAAGACTTTAAGACCTATGTGGAGTTTGCCTTTGATAAAAAAAAGCTAAAACAGGAACTGCTATGCGTACATTCTTCCTTTTATTTTGCATACTATAATGATATATTGGCGGGTTATTTTAAAACGAACGAATCTACCGCCCAGACCGATCTCAAGATCGAAGAAGCTTTAGAAATTGAACGCATTTATGTAACTAAAGATTTTCAAGGGAAGGGTCTTGGTCATAACATGATACAGTATATAAAACAAATAGCCTTTGCCAAAGAAAAGCGATTTTTGTGGTTGGGGGTATGGGAAAAGAATACCAAGGCCATTGCATTTTACCAGCGAGAGGGGTTTATACAGTTTGGTACCCATCCTTACTCTATTGGCACAGACCAACAAACAGATTGGCTCATGCGGTTAGATTTACTTACCTTAGACAAGGCTTAATTGTTTTAATGTATGAAGAAGTGTATCAAAATATTTTTGTTAGTCCTAGTTGTAAAGGTTGGTTCGCTAGCCGCTCAAGAAGGCTATTACTTTCCGGAGCGCAATGCCGAATGGCGTATAAAAACTCCGGATGAACTTCAGGTAAACGCCAAAAAATTAGATGTAGCTGTGGCCTTTGCTGCGAATAATGAATATTCGGAGCCCAGAGATTTACGCATAGCCATCCTAAAAGGATTTGAACGAGAACCTTTTCATGAATTATTAGGACCCACCAAAAAAAGGGGCGGCCCTGCAGGAGTGGTGTTAAAAAAGGGATATATCATAGCACAATGGGGCGATCCTAAACGGGTAGACATGACGTTTAGCGTTACCAAAAGTTTTTTGGCTACCCTAGCGGGCTTGGCAGAAGATCATGGCTTAATTGCCGATGTAAATGATAGGGTAGATTCCTATATCTGGGACGGCACCTTTGAAGGCGAACACAACCGTAAAATTACGTGGGAACATTTATTGCACCAAACTTCGGACTGGTCCGGAGAATTATGGGGCGGTAAGGACTGGGCAGACCGACCACCGCGCGAAGGAGGTTTAGACGACTGGAAATACCGAAAATTGAACGAACCGGGCACAGTAATGGAATACAATGATGTGCGTGTAAATGTGTTGGCCTATGCCTTAACGCATTTGTGGCGTAAACCACTACCCGCCGTACTTAAAGAACAGGTAATGGATAAAATTGGCGCATCTACCACATGGCGTTGGTTTGGCTATGACCATGCTTGGACGGAGATTGATGGCGTACAAATAAAATCGGTTACCGGAGGTGGACATTCAGGAGGCGGACTCTTCATCAACACCTTAGATATGGCTCGTTTTGGACTATTATTCTTGCACAATGGCAAATGGCAATCCGAACAAATCATTAGTGAATCTTGGATAAAAAAAGCGCTAAAACCCTCTGTGCCAAATGCCAATTACGGGTATATGTGGTGGTTAAACACAAAAGGTTCCAGGCATTGGGCTGGTCTTTCCGAAACGATCTACTATGCCACGGGTTTTGGGGGCAATTTTATCATCATCGACAAAGCCAATGACCTCGTTGTAGTAACGCGTTGGATTCAACCCGATAAGGTTGCCGAATTTATGTCCTTGGTACATGCCGCACTAAAGTAGCCAAAATACAACAGGTTCATTTTATGGTTAAGAAGCGTATCACTCCCAACTTTTTTAGAGCGCAGCGAGAATTTCTGCCGCCTGTTGTAGCGTATCTTCTGTCTTGGCAAAGCAAATACGAATAATCTTATCATCGCGCTCGCCCTCATTGAAAACAGAAATAGGAATAGTAGCTAATTTGTGCTCTAAAATGAGTCGTTTTGTAAGGGCTACATCGGCTTCATCGGAAAGGTTGGCATAACGCAGCAATTGAAAATAAGTGCCTTGAGACGGCGTAAAAGTAAATTTAGATCCTTGAAGACCGGAAAGGAAAAAATTACGCTTGTTTTGATAAAAATCAGTAAGCCCCAAGTAATTTTGTCTGTCCTGCAGGTATTCTGCCAGAGCATGTTGCATGGGGTGGTTTACACAGAATACATTGAATTGATGTGTTTTTCGAAATTCGTGCATTAGGGTTGCAGGTGCTGCACAATAGCCCATTTTCCATCCAGTAGCATGAAAGGTTTTTCCGAAAGAGGCACAAACAAAACTCCGCATAGCTAAGTCTTCAAAACGAGAGACGCTTTCATGTTCCTTTCCATCAAAAACTATATGCTCATATACCTCATCACTAACCACTAAAATTTGGGTGTCTTGAAGAATATGTTGCAGTTGCATCATATCTTCTTTCGAAAAAATACGTCCGCTTGGGTTATGCGGGGTATTTATAATTACCATTCTTGTTTTCGACGAAATCTTGCTTTGGAATTCTGACCAATCCATGGCATAGTTCGGCGCTGCCAGTTGCACAAAAACCGGAGTTCCGCCATTAACCACAATAGCCGGCTCATAACAATCATACGCCGGTTTTATAACGACAACCTCGTCTCCGGGATGTACAAATGCAGTTATAATGGTAAAAATGGCTTGTGTGGCTCCTACGGTAATGGTTATTTCAGATTCGGAATCATAGGTTTTTCCATGAAGAAAAGCTATTTTCTCCGAAATAGTATCACGTAAAGGTGCGGCTCCTATCATGGGTGCATATTGGTTGTGACCATTGGCCATTGCCTTAGTTACCAAGGCAAGTAACGCAGGATCCGGATCAAAGTTGGGAAATCCTTGGGAAACGTCTAAGGCTTGGTTTGCCCGCGCCATGTTGCCCACCGTAGTAAAAATAGTAGTTTTTACGTCGGGTAATTTGGAGTGGAAACTGGGTGTAAACGAGGACATTCTAAAAAATTAAAATTCTACGATCTCAAAGGTACGTATTTGTCGTAAACCATGAATAAGGATGCAAA
Organism: Aurantibrevibacter litoralis; assembly: GCF_034651555.1. Taxonomy (NCBI): domain Bacteria; kingdom Pseudomonadati; phylum Bacteroidota; class Flavobacteriia; order Flavobacteriales; family Flavobacteriaceae; genus Aurantibrevibacter; species Aurantibrevibacter litoralis. The sequence continues at coordinate 4,383 of NZ_JAYEEQ010000010.1, forward strand.
TAGGCACTAATGTCCGTTTTCTAAAAGGCATCTAAATATTTTCTGACGTTGTTCGCTCAATTTTTTACCCAAGGTTCTTCTAACAATGTAAATTTCGCTTGGATAAACGTCTTTACATAGTTTTTAAATGCGGTTAGCAAGCGGCGTTTATTTGTCAAACTATTTTTTTTGACGCTTACAGAAGTTACGTCCCCAAAAAATAAAATCTACTTAAACAACCATTTGTAAAGGTCATTGCCGTTGGCGAACAACAATAAGGCAATTAAAATGAGGAAACCGGTTATTTGGGCATACTCTAAAAACTTATCGCTCGGCTTTCTTCCTGTGACCATTTCGTACAATAAAAAGACGACATGTCCGCCATCTAAGGCAGGAATGGGCAATATGTTCATAAACGCTAGGATGATCGATATAAATGCTGTGGTAGCCCAAAAAGCAGGCCAATTCCAGGTGCTTGGAAACATGCCTCCAATAGCTGCAAAGCCGCCCACCTCTTTGTAAGCGCCTGTATCTGGATTAAATATCATTTTCATTCCTCGAATATAGTCGGTAAGCACTTTTACACCTCGATCCCACCCGGCGGGAATAGATTCTAAAACACCATATTTTTTGGTTTCTACCCTCAAAATACCTCGTTTGGCATACTCTTCAAAAGATCCGGCTAGCGCAATTCCTAATTTTCCTTCTGTGGATACTGTGGGGTGTAGTACGGCCAAGCTTCCATCTTCTCGCAGCACATTCACTTCAATGGTCTTACCTTTGTTTTGCTCTAAAATGGGAACAATCTCGTCCATATAGCTTACGCTTTCCCCATTGATGGCTGTAATTTCGTCGTTTTCCCTAAAATCAATATTGGTATTGGGGGAATCTTTTGAAACCTCTCGCACAATAAATGGCGTTCTAAAGCTTATAAATGGCGTACGCTGTTTGCGGTCTGACAGGGAAGCTATAAAATCTATTGGGATTTCCTGTTCAAAAGTGCGACCGTCGCGTTCTATGGTCATGACACTTCCGTAAATAATTTCGGGCATTATGCTTTGCAATGATTTTATGGGCTCTCCATCTACGGCACGCACATGGTCGCCTGTTTTTAAACCCAATTTATCACCCAATTCCGGTTCTACCACATAAATACCGTCTCGCAAACTATCAGCCGGGATATACTCTTCTCCATAGGTAAAAACCAACCCAATAAATATGACTACCGCCAAAACAAAATTTACGGTAACTCCGCCTAACATAATAATAAGCCGTTGCCATGCCGGTTTACTTCGAAATTCCCATGGTTTGGGTTCTTCTTTCATGGCTTCGGTATCCATACTTTCGTCGATCATCCCGGCAATCTTTACATAACCGCCAAGGGGCAACCAACCTATGCCATACACGGTTTCTCCTATTTTCTTTTTAAAGAGGGAGAATTTTACATCAAAAAATAAGTAAAACTTTTCTACTCTGGTTTTGAACAATTTAGCCGGTATAAAGTGTCCTAACTCGTGCAGCACTATTAATAGGGACAGACTAAGAAAAAACTGAATGGTTTTGATTAGTATGGGACTCATGTAGGATATCTAAAATTTAAAACGCACAAAAGTACACTTTTAGCTAGTCTTAAAAAAAGAAACTCGAGATGCGACAATTATTTTAAGAAAGTTTTGGCATCAAAACCCTTTGCTATTTTTTTTCATTGCGTGCAGCACCTTACCTTTGCCTTAAAAAAGATGGTGTCCTTTTTTAGCAGATTCAAGTTGTTTGGATGGGTATTATTAGGGCTGTCTGCCCTTATCATCACCTTATTTTACAATGCACTTACCCCAAAAAAAACACTGCCTATTTACCAACCCGCTATGGTAAATCCGGAATTGGTAGACAGTAGCTTGCATTACACAAAACGCTATCATACCATAGCCGATTTTTCGCTCATCAACCAAAATGGGGAAACCATAACCCAAGCGGACTATACCGATAAAATTTATATAGCCGACTTCTTCTTTACAACTTGCCCTACCATTTGCCCTATAATGACTACAAACATGGTTGCCATACAAAAGCACATCCAAGATGATGCAAACGTGCTTTTATTGTCTCATTCTGTAACCCCTGAGATCGATTCCGTTGCCCAATTAAAAAAATACGCTTTGGAAAAAGGGGTAAACGACCAAAAATGGAATTTAGTCACCGGAGATAAAAAACAAATTTATGAACTGGCGCGCAAATCGTACCTCGCCGTTAAAACCGATGGCGATGGGGGTCCGTTTGATATGATCCATACCGAGAATTTTATTTTGGTAGACAAACAGCGCCGTATTAGAGGCTTTTACGACGGTACAAATACAGAAGAAATACAAAAGTTGCTCAGCGATATCGAAGTTTTGAAAGCCACGTATCGCTAAGCCAAGTTGCACTAACGCGTACGGCATTATTGCCTCCTTTCAGAACCCGATCGTCTTGGTCTCGTTTTTCAGTCTAATTTCACATAAAACAACCTCATTTATCGGTATATCCTTAAAATGAACCGATAATTTTATGCTTTTGTGATGTTAAATTCAATAAACGGTCTGTTATTTCAGCTTTTTCTCTTACTTTTGTTCTTACTTAAAATCAATCTAAATAAAAATTGATCATTACAGTCGCAGATTTAAAACGAGGCCAAAAGGGCATCATTAAAGAATTTATAGAAGATATACTTCCTATAAAACTCTTAGAATTGGGTTGTTTGCCGGGTAATGAAATAGAATTGGTACAAGTGGCTCCTTTACGAGATCCAATTTACATTAATGTTAATGGTTCTCATATCGCTATACGAAGATCTGTAGCTCAATTGATAGAGCTAGAGCTTATAGAAGAATCCCGAATCCTATGAGCAAAAACATTAATGTAGCCCTTATCGGGAATCCTAATACAGGCAAAACCTCGGTATTTAATGAACTTACCGGACTGCAACAAAAAGTAGGGAATTATCCCGGTATTACGGTAGAGAAAAAAGAAGGCCTTTGCAAACTGCCCCGGGGGGTTAAAGCCCACATTTTAGATTTACCGGGCACCTACAGTTTAAACACCACCTCTTTGGATGAAAGTGTGGCCGTAGAATTACTGTTGAACAAAAACAGTAAAGATTTTCCGGATGTGGCTGTTGTGATTGCCGATGTGGAAAACCTAAAACGCAACTTGCTCTTATTTACCCAAATTAAGGATTTAAAAATACCGGTTATTTTGGCCATTAATATGGCCGATAGAATGTCTAGAAGAGGAATTTCATTAGATATTGCACTATTGGAAGAGAAGTTAGACACCAAAATAGCCCTCGTAAGTACCCGAAAAGGCTACGGCATAGACCGCTTGAAAGAACTCATTGCCGACTATAAAAATATTTCTACCAAGGCCAATATTGATACTACGGTAATAGCTCCGAATTATTTTGAGAAATTAAAAAAAGCCTTTCCCAAAGAAGAGGTGTATAAATTGTGGTTGGTTATTACGCAGGATGTTAATTTCATGCCCATCGAAAAAAATGTAATCCCGGACACCTCTGCATTCGCCACTAAATCGAAATCGGAACTGAAGCGGCTTCAGCAAAAGGAAACTATTTTGCGGTATCAGTTTATCAATGGCATCTTAAAACAGGCACAGAAAATTGATGTAAACGCCGCCAAAGGACTAAGAGCCAACTTAGATAAAATCTTAACCCATAAAATCTTTGGATACCTTATTTTCTTTTTAATACTGCTCACTATTTTTCAGGCTATATATGACTGGAGCAGTTACCCCATGGATTTTATTGACGAATTCTTTGCTTCTGCAAGTGAGTGGGTAAAAGACACCCTACCTCCGGGTGTTTTCACCAATTTATTGGCTGAAGGTGTTTTGGCCGGTATAGGAGGCATCGTTATTTTTATTCCGCAAATTGCGTTCTTGTTTTTATTTATTTCCCTTTTAGAGGAATCCGGATACATGAGTAGGGTGGTCTTTTTAATGGATCGCGTAATGCGCCCATTTGGACTTAGCGGTAAAAGTATTGTGCCTTTAATTTCGGGTACAGCCTGCGCCATACCCGCGGTTATGGCAACCCGTACCATTGAAAACTGGAAAGAACGACTCATCACCATTTTGGTAACTCCGTTTACGACGTGTTCTGCCCGACTCCCGGTGTACCTTATCATCATTGCCCTAGTCATTCCGGAAGGGCGGTTTTTTGGATTGGGCTATCAGGCATTAACCCTAATGCTGCTTTACCTCATTGGTTTTGCAGCGGCCATCTTTTCGGCCATGATTTTAAACCGTATTCTCAAGATAAAAAGCAAAACGTTTTTTGTGGTAGAAATGCCAAATTATAAACTGCCCCTATTTAAAAATGTGGCGTATACTGTTTTGGAGAAAACCAAAAGTTTTGTTATTGGTGCAGGGAAAATTATTTTGGCTATTTCTATTGTGCTTTGGTTTTTAGGGTCTAATGGCATCTCTCATCAGTTTAAAAATGCAGAAACCATTGTACAAAAAAGAATTGCGGTCGAGGGATTTTCCGATTACAATCAATCGCTTATCGCAACAAATTTGAGCCTATATGAAGCTGCCTTACTAGAAGACAGCACTAAAGACAATGTCATTACTGCAGCTGCAATCGCAGATTCCCTGGAGGTGCGCAAAGACCTTCTTTATGACCGTGCCACCCACGAGGAAATTGCAAGTCATAAATTGGAAAATTCGTATATGGGCTATATGGGCAAAGCTATTGAACCCGTTGTGCAACCGCTAGGGTATGATTGGAAAATAGGGATTGCCGTATTAACGTCCTTTGCCGCCAGAGAAGTATTTGTAGGTACACTAGCTACGATCTACAGCGTAGGTAGCGATGAAGAGGAGACTATAAAAAACAGAATGGCTGCAGAAGTAAACCCTGTTACTAAAAAGCCTTTGTTTAATTTGGCGTCTGGCATTTCATTGATGTTGTTTTATGCATTTGCCATGCAGTGCATGAGCACCTTAGCCATTGTAAAACGGGAGACCAACACCTGGAAATGGCCTATTCTACAATTAGGTATTATGAGCATTTTTGCGTATATTGTAGCGTTCATAGCCTATCAAATTCTAAAATAAATGAGTAGTCTACAGCCCATTTTAGTGTATGTGCTTTTGTCCATAGCCGTGGGGTATTTGGCTAAAAAGTTTGTACTGCCTAAGTCCCTTTTTTCCTCAAAAAAAGGAAAGTCTAGCGGTTGCGGTGATGGAGAATGCGGGTGTCATTAGTTTTCCAAAAGATTACCGAACGGAACTGCGTCCAGATCTAGGATCGAATCTTTTATTTTTAGTATTACTTCGCTAATGCTGTTGCAACAAAATCCATCTATAATCGTCTCCCTTCTATAAAAGGGCTTATTCTTAAACAAAGACTAAATCTTTCCTAAAGAAAATAGAAAGTCTGTCGATTTTAAAATAGCAATTCTTTAGTTTGTGCACACAAAACTAGTTGTACCTATGGAAAAAATAGCATCTTGGCTTCTAGCCCTGTTTCTCTCCTTATATTTTTCCACTCTCACAGCACAAACCTTAAGCGCTAAGGTACTAGATGCTGTTACTCAAGAACCCATTGCCTACGCTACCGTACAGCTCAAGAAAAAGGGTGTAATTACCAATGAAGAAGGCCGCTTTAATTTGCTCATAGAAACTGATTTTACCCCTACAGACTCGCTTTTTATCTCCTATATGGGGTACGAAACCCTAGGCAAACCCATTCGGGAATTTACGGACGCTGTCATCTATCTGAGGCCACAGCCCATAGAACTTAGGCCTGTTATTGTGAGCAATAAAAATTTTACGGCCGATGAAATCATGGATTTAGTCAAAAAAAACATCGCTACAAATTATGGTAAAGAAGGCAGTAAAAGGCGCTTTTTCTTCCGAGATTCTCATCATCAAGCCTTACAAAAAATGGACTATACGTTTGTAAAATCGACCATAGACGAGCTCAATATACCCTTTTTAGATCAGGTGCTTCACTCCCTACCCAAAAGCAGCAGCTACTACACAGAAATTTTGGCAGACCTCTATGAGCATCCGACCGAAAAAGACCATAAAATAGAAGTAATTAGAGCTTCCGAATTGTACGACAAAAACAAAGAATTAGACATGAACGCTTTAGAAGAAAAGTTCAATGCCATCATAAAAGCGAATGTAAAACCCAATTCCTATTTCAAAGTAAAATCGGGGCTTTTTGGAACAAAAATAAAAGGAGAAGATTTTGATGAACTCTATAAACCCGAAAAAGATTCATTAGACGCCCAGATGTTGGAAAAAGAATTGGAAGCACAAAAGAAAAAGGAAGTAGAACGAAAGACCAATTTTGCCAAGTACCGTAAAAAAACTGTTGCGCGGATGCTTCAAAATCAGTTTTATTTGAAAGACGCCAAAGTAAATCTCATCCAAAAGACTCGAAAATATGAATTTACACTGGCAGACTTTACCTATTTTGGAGCGGATGCGGTCTATATTTTGGATTTTACCCCAAAAGGTTCGGCAGATTACCGAGGAAGAATTTATGTAAATGCCGATGATTTTGCCATTATTCGGCTCGACTATGAAAACATAAAACCGATAAAAACGTTCAAATTACTGGGCATTTCCATGAACAATTACCTCTCCAAAGGAAAGATGATTTATGCCAAGAACGACCAAGCCTTGTATGCCATTCGCTATCTTGAAGAAGAATTTGGGACACACATTGGCGTAAAGCGCCCTTTAAAAATCATCGAAGTAAATAATCACGTTAAAGGAAGGAACAAGCAAAACGAACTTGCCCTAAAACTAGATATGGCTACCACCAGCACCAACAAACACGAACTCATCATCTTTGAACACCAACCTATCAGTACAGCCACCTATGATGCGTTTGCGGAAAACAATACGGTATTGCCCACATACATGCCCAATTACGATCCTAATTTCTGGGCAGATTATAGTATTATAGAACCCAATAAAGCGATTACGGAGTTTACTTCTGAATAAGGTTTTTCGTTAAAACTACGAAGTGGGAAAGTGGAGCGAAATTAGAATTCTGAATTCTGAAAACCCAATAGCCAAAAGCCATAAAGCACGAAGTGGGAAAGTAAAGCAAAATTAGAATTCTGAATTCTGAAAACCCAACAGCTAAAAGCGAATAGCCAAGAGCCATAAAGCACGAAGTAGGAAATTCATTCTAAAGTCTCATTTCCACACCAAACGATGAACTCTCAACAGACAACGAGCACAGGTTTGCGAATTTGATAATGTGTTGATTTGAAAATGTACCAATGCAGTAATGAAACAATTTACCATCAACAAACAACTAAAAAAATCTGGTTTGAATTTGTTTTTGTTTTTTGAATTTATTTTGCGCTTTACTCTTGCCTATTTTTACTCTTTTCCTTTACTATCAACAAGCAACCAACAACGGATAACGAGAGTTTTACACAAACTCCGCCACAAAATAATAAGCCAACAAAGCCCAACCCACAGCCAAAAACAGGCCTCCTAAGGGCGTTATAGGGCCTAAAAATGGTAGCTTTTTTCCTTTGGAAGCACTCAAACACAGTCCATAAATGCTGAAAGAGAACAAAAATGTTCCGACAATAAAGCAAAAAACGATGACATTTTCCAGCTGTGAGTTGAAACCAAAATTAAATCCAATAACTATCAATAGTATAGCGTGGTACATCTGGTACTTTACGCCAGTTTCAAAACTTTGGAGTTGCTCGGAAGTAAATCTTTTTTTAAGACGATGCGCCCCAAATGCACCGAAAAGTATGGCTAAAAAACCCAAGAGAGCGCCGATAAATGGTGTTAGTAAAATCATATTACGTTTTTAGCCAAAAATAAGGAACTAGCGGTTACATCGGTACTTTCGCGGTTCACTTCTACAAAAAAGCACCTAGCGAGCACCATAGCGCTAGGTAATTTAATGGAATGCCATAACTAGGGTTCTGTCGTTTTGAAGAGGAAAAGCACAGTCTTCAAAACAAGGAGGACCAAATTTCTTCATTTTCGACTTTGAGAATGCCACACGCTCCTTAGGAATACCCAACCAATTGGTGTCTAACTGTTTGTTGCTATTGATATCATGAAAAAGGGCAATTGCGTAGACCCCTTCCGGCAAATTTTCAATGGTAAATGCTGTGGTTCCTTGCTGTGCCTTGGTGCTATCGGCTTTAAACGCACGATCGAATTTTAAAAAACCATGTGCCTCATTGTAGAGGGCAATATTAATTTCACCTTCAGAAGATTTTACGCCTTCTACGGTCACAGAAAGGCGATGTTGCGCTGAAACTGCTATAACACATAGAAGAAAAAGTACCGTTGTAATTTTCATAAGATTTTTAAATAAGAGCCCAATAGGAACTGCAAAAATGGAGGAAAACGCCTATGAATGCAAATTTTTGTTTACTCTTTTTTGTTAAATTTTATACAAAAATCAAATGAATTTTTATTGCAAACTATTCATAATGTGGATGCCAAGGACATTCTTACTTGAGTGGCTCCTTGGTTTTAGAATGCAAAAACTCAAACAATTTTCGGGTTCTTGTAGTGTCCTTAAGGTTTAGGTACAGTTGTAATGAATCTTGATAGACCAACCTTATCTTGGGATACCTTAAATCATCGATATATACCCTAACAGTATGGCCCGTTATGGAATCCTTGAAAATGCCCTTTTCCAGAGCCATTGCAGAAAACCCATTAATACGTTCCATTTGAGGAATTTTGGGAGCGATGGTTACCGTTCCCAAATTGGAAAAAGGAATTTTAGTATAATATATCCCCGAAAAGACGCTCACATAATCCTTTTCTATCGTAATCCAGTTTTTGCAATGGGCCGTAAACGCCATCGCAACGCCAAAGAGTACTACTACTATCAGGAGATTCCAAAACCAATGTTTCTTTTGATGTGTCATACGTTCGTAAGTGAACTCCAATTCCTATGCGGCTGCAAGGTACATCATCCCGATAAAAAAAAGAACTACGTAAGAGGCTTAAATGTAACGCTTCCGTTTAGGAATCTAGGCACAAATCCTAAGGCGCAAAGCTGTACCTAAACCCTAAAATAACAAGATCTGTGGTCATATCAAAGGCGACTTCACTACCTGGAACAGCCCCTGTGGGATTTGTAATTGCGTTCCAAGGACCACCTGCAATATCTGGTGTGGGATTTAGTAAAGGCCCTTTTGTGCTGCCACTGCTACTGCCGTGATGATAGGTGGCGTCCAAATGCAGTCGGTCATGAATCGCATAACTAAATCCGAACTGAAACGCATTCTTTATAATGGCGGTGGCCGGAGATGAAAGAAATGCAAATTTCTCATCGATAGGATTTTCACTGTACGTATACCCAATCCGTAGCGGGAGTTTTGCGATTCCTTTGTATTGCAGCCCGGTAGAGATTACAGAAATACTTTGCCATCCAAATCCTTGCACAGCTCCGGTAGGAAATCCGGCAAAATCGCCACTCTCGGCCAATTGCCAGCCTGCCTTTTTAAACCCATCCGTATTTTCATAGTCAATATAACGATAATCTAAGGCATAGTCAAACTGTCCTTTGGAGTAGCCTAACCCCAAAGAATAAATCGCAGGGTAGTCCATGTTAAAGTCAACCCCCGGTGCTTCACTGCCGTCCAAAAAGGTATTGTTAAAATTGAAATCGCTAAACAGTTGGGGCGATTTATAAGAAGCCCCCAATTTTAATCCACTTCCTGAATCATAAAAAACACCTACTTGTACCCCAAAACCGATCGCATCTGCGGTATCACTATTAGGATAACCCAGCGTCTGGCTGGGTGTAGCCAACGGATTCGGATTTACTTCTAGGGTGGCATAATTAAGATTAGGTTGTATGCCGATAGCAATTTTATCGGTGAGTTGGTACGCATACGCAAAACTAAGCTGTAATAAGGCATAATCCGATTCTATACGGCCAAAACCACCCGCGCTCTGCGGTAAGGTAATAGGATTGTCTTGGCTTTCGGGAAAGGTTACCCCAAACCCGGATACGCCAAAGGCCGAAACCCCAAAGGTATGTTTGCTATCCGGTTTGCCCCAAACATAGGCCAAGGAAGGCAAAAGAGAGGTGCCGCGATCATCGGCCGTGTGGCCACTGAATGGGCCATTTTCCGTGGGAACGGTAGACGAAATAGACGGATCGGAAAAAAACAAACCTGCATTGAATGACAAATGCCTTCCGCTAAAAGCAGAAAGCGAAGCCGGATTCCATAGTAGGGCTCCGTTAATATCCAAAGGTTGCCCCGTAGCGGCTCCACCCATAGCGGTATTGGTGGCGCCAACGCCTTGGAGAACGTGACCTACTTGTGCTTCAGAATGTCCATACAGCAGCGCAAATAATATCACAAGATATAGGGTACGCTTCGGAGTAACAGAAAACTTAATGCTTATTTTAGACATGAGTATGTATAGTTTATACGTTGTAAAATAGCCCACTTTTTTAGGGTTCTTTAAATCCGACACAAACTTATAAAATAAATTCTATAGATTTAATAGGTTAATATAAATTATTTTATGTTGGATATTCTTTTTTATACCATCATTAAAAAACAAGAAGCAAGTGCACATGAAAGTACGTTGCACGATAGCTGCAGCAATGTACCATTGTGTTGGAATTCAAAAAAAACAAACCATCACTACTGGGATAATGGGGTTATCCCAAACCAACATCGAGTGCCATCATAATGATAAATCCTCCAATAAATCCCAATGTGGCAATATCAGTATGGTTGTCTTGTTGGGTCTCTGGGATTACTTCCTCTACGACCACAAAAATCATTGCGCCAGCCGCAAAGGAAAGGGCATAGGGCAAAATGGGCTGAAAAGTTAGAACCGCCCAGGCTCCTATTACGGCGGCTATAGGCTCCACGAGTGCGGAGGCCTGACCGTACAAAAAACTTTTGGTTCTGCTTAGTCCTTGTCGGCGCAACGGCATGGCTACTGCAAAACCTTCAGGAAAATTTTGTAACCCGATGCCCATGGCCAAGGCTACTGCACCCCCTATGGTAGCGCCATCAAAACCCGCTGCGACACCTCCAAACAAGACCCCTACAGCCAAACCTTCCGGAATGTTATGCAACGTAATCGCTAACGTTAATAAGGTGGTTTTATGCCAAGGTGTTTTGATGCCTTCCTTCTCACTTTCCTTAAAATTGATGTGCAAGTGGGGTAGAATTTTGTCCATTCCATATAAAAAAAGCGCCCCAAGCAAAAAGCCCACTGCTGCGGGAATCACTTTTACAAAGCCTTCTCCCGGACTCATTTCTATTCCCGGAGCCAAAAGGCTCCAAAAACTGGCAGCAACCATAACACCGCCCGTAAATCCCAACATGCCATCTAGCAGGGCTCTGTTCATCGTTTTAAAGAAAAAAACCAAGCCTGCACCCAAAGCGGTAAGTCCCCACGTAAACAAGGTAGCATAAAAAGCTGCCAAGATGGGATTTATAGATTCAAAGTAATGCACAATAGCTTCCATAGGAATCCGGATTTAAATTTTTAAATATAGGTTAGATGCAATTTGATAGGAAATACGTACGTCCCGATTGGAGATTTGCAATAACAAAGAGCCGTCGAAAGCCTCTCTTTCTAGGACTTTAATATGCTGCCCCAATGCAATATTGTGCCGGTCTAAAAACTGCAAAAATGTAGTAGAAGAATCCTTAACACCCACACAAATCCCTTCTTTATGTACAGCAACTTCGCTCAGTAACTGCCTATCGCGATCCTTAACGTTTCCATTTTTATCGGGTATAGGATCACCATGTGGGTCGTATTTGGGATATTCCAAAAGCCAGTCTAATTTATCTATTAATTTCTCACTATTGATATGTTCCAATTGCTCTGCCACTTCATGTACCTCATCCCATGAAAAGTGCAGTTTCTCTACCAGAAACACCTCCCATAGGCGATGCTTCCGCACAATGGAAAGGGCCTTGGATTTTCCCAACTCCGTTAAGCGCACCCCTTGGTATTTCTTGTAATAAAGCAGCTCCTTATCAGCCAATTTACGCACCATATCTGTTACCGAGGAGGGCTTGGTGTCCATTTGCTCGGCAATGGCGTTCGTATTTACTTCCTGCGAGCCGCCCCGCCCCAAATGAAAAATAATTTTTAAATAGTTTTCTTCAGAATGCGTCATCTTGTTTAGAATGTCATTAAAGGCTCATGAATATGGGACGAAGCCCTATCCCTAATGCTTCTCTCATCGCATTCGCAATCCATCACTATAGATGAACATTAGAAACAAAATGGGAAAGATTTTCAAGAGCAAAAAATCATCGACACAAAAATACATTTTTATTTGTAAAAACAAATTTTTAGATTTGTCTAAATTTATATTTAGATGAATAAAATATACATTTTTGTTTTGGCACTCTCTTATCTTTTAATTAGCGTGCCGCTTTGGGCTCAGGAAACTTATGTAATTCAGGGAGATGTTACTGCCAACGGAGTGCCCATTGCCTTTGCCCAAATATGGATGCAAAACACTGCTTTGGGAGCGCAATCCGATGCCGAGGGTCATTTTATACTACAAGTTCCATACCCTCATTTTACGCTGGAAGTACGGTCTATGGGCTACCTGCCCTTTACGAAAACCTTTGATTTGGATAACACACCAAATAGACACTTACAAATCCATCTACAAGAATCGGCCATAGCGCTGGAGGGTGTTGTTCTTTTGGATAAACAATCGGGGCTTACACGGCGCACACCTTACGCTATTGCTACTATGGAAACGCAATCTATCACCAAAATGGCCAATCCTGGCGGCGTGGCTGGGCTCTTAAAAGAAATCCCCGGAATAAGTGGTGCGGAGATGGGGCCGGGCATTGTAAAGCCTTTTATTCGGGGACTCGGCTTTTCTCGGGTGGTAACTCTTTTTCAAAATAACAAATTAGAAAATCATCCTTGGGGTCAAGACCATGGTCTTGGACTCAATGCAGTAGGGGTTAAGGGGGTAGATGTTATTAAAGGACCTGCTTCCATACTGTACGGATCGGGTGCCGTCGGCGGGGTTCTTTTGGTGCGGGACGATGAGGAGTATTTGTCTTCCGAAGGTTCTACTGCCACCATTGGAAGCAGTTTTAACGGCGTTTCTAATGGTATTCGAAACTTCGTCTCGGTAGGAAATACGTTTACGAACGGACTTTTTATGGCACTTGATGCGGGCATAGAAAGCCATGCCGATTATAAAGACGGCAACAACCGCATTATTGGGAATAGTCGCTTCAACAACAAAACCATAAGAATCCATTCTGGTATTTATCAAAAGAACCAATTCAAAAATAAGCTCTCCTTTACTTTTCATGAACAGCAATTGGGCATCATAGACGACAATGAAATGCAAGTTTCGTTGACAACTTCGAGAAACGATAGAAAGCTGCAATTGCCCTTTCAAAAAATCCGGGATTATTTGCTTTCCTATACCCAGGAACACACTTTTGACAACAGCGAAATTAATTTTCATCTTTCGCATCATTTTAATGATCGAAACGAAATAGAAACCGATTTCGACGCGATCGATTTAGGATTGAAACAATATCATACCTTCATGGCTACACGATTTACATGGAAACCAAAAAATGGATTTATACACACTTTGGGCACTCAAGGCAGTCTTATTAAAACCCGCAACAAAAAGGGTACTTTGGAACTCCTGATTCCGAATGCCAATACGGCAGACATTGGCTTCTATTATTTAGGAAGCAAACCCTTGGGAAAGTTCTATCTACAGACCGGCCTTCGTTTTGATTACCGAAGGATAAGGGCCTTGGCCAATTCACAAGATTTTATAGATTTTGGCTTTACGCTAGCGGGAGACCCGGAAAATAGAACCCTTACGACAGACTTTAGTGGGTTTACCGGTTCCTTGGGCGTAAGTTATACTCCAGATGATCGGCAACAATGGAAGCTGAATTTCTCCTCCGGTTTTAGGGCGCCCGATTCGGCCGAGCTGTTCTCAAACGGAAACCACCCGGGAACAAGCAGGTTTGAAGTAGGAAGTCCAACTTTTAACAGAGAGCAAAGCCTGCAAACCGATCTCAGCTATTCCTTTGCTTCATCGGCGATTTCCTTCGGAGCTTCCGTGTACACCAATGTGATTTCCAATTATATTTTCTTTACAAATACAGGAGAAGTACGACAGGAAGACGGATTGGAAATCTGGGCCTTTCAACAGGCCGACGCCCTGCTTTATGGCTCGGAATGGGAACTAACCTATAACCCACTGGACGATGCCTCGCTTCAATTTAACCTAAATGGTGCTGTAGTTCGTGGTCGCCTTTCAGATTCAAAGGAAAACCTAACCTTTATTCCGGCTGATAACTTTGGATTTTCTACTACCTACAAACCCTCCTTTTTGGAGGATTACAAGTTCAATACACAAATAACACACCACAGCACACAGTCCCGTCCGGGTTTTAATGAACTTTCTACGCCACGCTACACCCTTGTGCAAGCCGGTATTTCCAAAGCGTTTCGGTTACCCAAAGGCACCCTAAATACCAGCCTTAGCGTACAAAATCTATTCAACAAAACGTATCTGGATCACCTATCCATATTGCGTGCCTTTGCGATTCCGCATCCGGGAAGAAATTGGCAATTGGCCATCATGTATCGTTTATAGGGTGATATTCAACAGATATAAAGTTTCGGCTTTTACGCACTATAGTTTTAACTGTACGGTGTAGAACTTTATTAACAGGGTTCATCTGCAGAAAAAACATATCGAGAATGAATCAAAAATCAATAAAACCTCACTTTTGAGCGTATTCCCCTACTATTTTATTCACATTAAAGATAACAAACGTTAAATACACACTTAGAAAACATAAAAAAAGCCCGATTTAACATAAAATTATGCAAAATTACTATATTTGTTAATCTAACAACTTTTACACTCTAATTTTATGAACTACCAAACAAAGCAAAGTGCAAAGTGCGCATTTCGTAATTATGCGCTACTTATGATGTTTTTACTGTCTGGAGGGCTCTTTTGTACCTCCGCTCAAGGACAAGGAATTACGGTTACAGGAACGGTAACCGCTGAGTCGGATGGATTGCCGTTACCCGGTGCTTCCATCGTGGACGCCAACGACCCTACCAAAGGGGTGATTACCGATTTTGATGGGAATTATTCCATTACCCTATCCTCCGGAACTACCAGCCTCCGCTTTAGTTCTATAGGATTCAAAACGGTTTTAATTGCCGTAAACAATCGTTCTACGGTCAACGTGGTGATGGAAGACGATGTGGCCAACTTAGATGAAGTTGTGGTCGTGGGTTATGGTACCCAGAAAAAGGCCACCGTTACAGGTGCCGTAACGGCAGTAAAAGGGGATGTTTTAGAAATCGCTCCGGCCATAAGTTTTTCCAATACCTTAGCCGGTAGGCTTCCGGGGGTGGTCATTATTCAGACGAATGGGGAACCTGGGAACGATGAATCTACCATTACCATCAGGGGAAATAACACGCTTGGAAACAGCAGTCCCCTAATCGTTATTGATGGTATTCCCGATCGTGATGGTGGTATCGGAAGGTTAAATGGACGCGACATTGAAAACGTTACCGTCTTAAAGGATGCCTCTGCGGCCATTTATGGTGCTAGAGCCGCCAATGGCGCATTAATTGTTACCACCAAGCAAGGAAAAACAGGCAAACCAACCATTACCTATGATGCCGACTTTGGTATTAACCAACCTACAAGAGTACCGGCAATGGCGAATGCCAGACAGTATGCCAATATCAGGAACGAGCTTCCTATTTACAATTTGCCTTCTAACGAGTGGGCTGCCGCTTCCAGTGCCATACAGTCGGCTGGTTTCTACACCTCTCCTACACCGGGGCTGGGTACTATCGACGCTGTTTTCAGCCCGGATGCTGTTAGTCAATTTGGAACCGATCCATACCTTTTTCCCGATACAGATTGGTTTGGAGCCACCTTTAAGGAGTGGGCCGAACAGAGCAACCACAACCTTTCTATAAGCGGAGGTAGCGAAGACATCAAGTATTTTTCTTCCGTAGGGTATCAAAACCAAGACGGTATTTATAAGAATTCCAATACTCGTTTCCAGCAGTATAACTTTAGGATCAATACCGACATTAAGATAAATGACTATATCAGCACTAAACTAGGGGTCATGTTCCGTAAAGAAGAACGCAAACTGCCCACCGAAGAGGCCGGTGCTATCTTTAGAATGTTGATGCGAGGCAGGCCCACCGATGTGGCTATTTTTCCCAACGGCTTGCCAGGTCCTGATATTGAAAACGGTCAAAACCCGGTAGTGATTACCACCAATGCCACCGGATTTGACAGCAGACCAACCGATTTCACCCAATTTACGGGCTCTGTGGATATTAAAAATCCTTGGGTAAAGGGACTAAAACTCACCTTGCTCGCCGGAGTCGATTTAAGCAACGAACGTCAGAAAAAATGGGAAACCCCATGGACATTGTATAGCTTGGATAGAGCCACCTATTTGGACACTGGTGTACCTGTGTTAAATAGTTCTATTCGTTCTACCTTTACGGATGCCCGTTTATTCGAAGCTTCTTCCAATATCACCAATACCAATTTAACAGCAATGTTGAACTATGATTTCAATCTGGGAGAAGACAATACTTTCAATATTTTGGCGGGTGTTACCCAAGAAAAATTCAGAGGTAATTTCTTCTCTGCGTTTAGACGTAACTTTATTTCTACCGCTATTGACCAATTGTTTGCGGGAGGCTCTGAACAGCAAGACACCAACGGTTCTGCCTTTAATAGAGCAAGATTGGGCTATTACGGGAGAGCGCAATACAATTACAAGGAGAAATACTTGGCTGAATTTATATGGAGATACGATGGTTCCTTTATTTTCCCTGAAGCAGATCGCTTCGGTTTCTTTCCCGGGTTTTTGGCCGGTTGGAACGTATCTAATGAAGACTTCTTCAACGTAAAATTTGTTGATTTTCTTAAAATTCGCGGTTCGTATGGAGAAATGGGGAACGATCAGGTGTTTTTTGGCGGAGAATTACAGGAGTTTGCCTTCTTATCTAATTTTGCGTTCAACCAGTTCCCGGTAAACAATCAGGTGGTTACCACCCTAGAGGAGGCCATTTTGGCCAACCCCAACTTTACTTGGGAAAAAGCCAAAAACTTTAACATTGGTTTGGATGCCATCTTATTTAATGGGAAAATTGATCTTACCTTAGAATATTTCCTTAACCAAAGAGAACAGATTTTGATTCAGCAAACGGGATCTACGCCCGGCTCTTCCGGAATTGGAAATTTGCTACCTCCTGTAAATGCAGGAGAAGTAGATAACGAAGGTTTTGAATTTGCCATTAACTACAATGGCGGTAAGGATGGGGGTTTAAAGTATGACATAGGTTTCAATGGAGGCTATGCCCAAAATGAGGTTGTCTTTATGGATGAAATTCCCGGGGCACCCTCTTACCAACGGCAAGAAGGCAAGGCCATTGGCGGACGTCTAGTATATCTGTCTGATGGGGCTTTTTTAAACCAAGCAGAAATTGATGCCAACACCATAGATTACAGTGCAGCTACGGCCACTTTACGTCCTGGAGATATGAAATTCAAGGATTTCAATGGGGACGGTAGAATTGATGCCGATGACCAAGTGCGTCTGGATGAAGGAATTACCCCAACCTTTAATTTCGGAGTCACTATGAACCTACATTACAAAGGGTTCGATGTATCCGTTTTGTTCCAAGGAGCCACCGGTGCTTCCCTGCCCATACAAACGGAGTCCGGGGATATAGGGAACTATTTGGCGTGGAGTGCCAACAACCGTTGGAGTATTGACAATCCGAGCAGTGTACACCCCAGATTAGCAAGTAGAGGAGATACCTTCTTTACCGGAGGTAATTTTGGCAACAACACCTACTTCCTTTTCAGCAAGGATTATGTGCGGCTTAAAAACCTTCAAGTAGCCTATAATTTTCCATCGAAACTGGTAGAGCCTTTCGGTCTATCCAACTTTAAAGTGTATGTAAGCGGGCTTAATTTACTAACTTGGGCTAAAAGTGATATCTTTGATCCTGAATCCACTAACGGTGCAGGTACTATTTATCCCCAATCCAGAGTCATTAACACAGGTTTTAGTTTAACCTTTTAATACATAGTTATGAAAAAAAGAAGATTATTTCCATTTTACACGTTCCTCATTGCTGTGGCATTGACCGCATGCAACGACGATTTTTTGAACACAAAGCCACTGGATTCCATTTCCAGTGAAGCCACATGGGCCGATGGTGCCCTTTCTGAAGCATTTCTATTTAATGTCTATGCCTCTTTGGGCAAAGGTGGTTTTGAAGAGCAAGGGCTCTCAGCAATAACCGATGAGGCCATGTTTACCCACTCCGGGCGAAACATAGATCCTTTTATGGAAGGCACCGAAACCCCAGGGGCAGTAGCATGGATGAGTGAAACCTATGCGTGGGACAATATGTTTGCTGCCATCCGCAAAGCCAACATTGCCATAGAACAATTGCCTGAGGCCAGCTTTACAGATACGGTCTTAAAAGAAAGGTTGCTGGGAGAAGCTCATTTTTTAAGAGCCTATTACTACCACCAATTGTTGCGTTTCTATGGCGGTGCACCCATCATAGACCGAAGCTTTAATCTTGGGGAAGATCTGTCTGTGGCAAGAAATACCTTTGCCGAAAACGTAGACTTTATTGTCAGTGATTTAGACCAAGCTGCTGCTTTATTGCAAGGTAAGGAATTTACCCCGGGTCGTGCCACGCAGTTGGCTGCCCTAGCTTTAAAATCGAGAGTGCTTTTATATGCCGCAAGTGATTTGCGTGATGGCCCTACAGCCTCGGCTACATCTTCCGTTCTAGGATCGTATTCTAATTTGGAGCTTATTGCCTATCCTTCAGGAGATAGAACAGCACGATGGATCGCAGCCAAAAACGCTGCTCAAGCTGCTTTAGACTTAGGTACCGGTTACAAATTGAATTTAGGCGCTCCGGTTTCTGCGGAAGAAGGAAAGGCCAATTACCTGTCTATAGCCATGGGTGGTGGTAGTGCTGTTGGAGACGCAGCAGCACGATCAGAATTAATTTTCGAACGTACCCATACTGCCCTTTTTGTGCCGGACACGGAATGGCCCTTAGGTGGAGTGCATAACGGTATTAACAATGGCCCGAACGGGTACCACAACTGGGCCGGTAATACACCTATTCAACAATTGGTAGATGATTATGAAATGATGGACGGTTCCAAATTTGATTGGAACAATCCTGCACACGCTGCCGATCCGTATGCCAATAGGGATCCCCGTTTTTACATGACCATTCTTTACGATGGAGCCGATTGGAAACCCCGCCCGGATGATGTGGTGAGTTTTGATCAAGTAGACCAAGTACAAACAGGGACCTATGATAACGGAAGTGGCGGTACCGTTCCTGGCGTGGACACACGATCGTCTCCCATTGAAGACTGGAACGGCAGTAGATCGGGCTATTATGTTCGTAAATACATTGATGCCGATCCTTCTATGACGGATAATCAATCGAATACGCAAGTGGTGCCATGGCCTTTTATTCGCTACACCGAAGTTGTACTAAACTTTATAGAAGCTGCTATTGAAACCGGAGATGAAGCTGCCGCCAGAGATTGGCTCAATAAAATTAGGTT
The DNA here is from genome assembly GCF_034651555.1 of Aurantibrevibacter litoralis. NCBI lineage: Bacteria > Pseudomonadati > Bacteroidota > Flavobacteriia > Flavobacteriales > Flavobacteriaceae > Aurantibrevibacter > Aurantibrevibacter litoralis. Next base: position 24,046 of record NZ_JAYEEQ010000010.1, read on the forward strand.
TAGAGCAGGAATGCCCGCTGTAACGGAATCGGGAACGGCGCTTAGAGATCGTTACAGGAATGAACGACGCATCGAAATGGCCTACGAAGAGCAACGATACCACGATGCACGACGTTGGATGATTCCGGCAGAAACGGTGGGCAGAGGTATTAAAGTCATAAATGTCCGCGGCACCTTAAAACCGGGAGCTACACCACATTCTCCCTATCGTCATGACAAAAACGTATACAACTATACGTATAGCGTGGTGGATAATACGGACAATGAAACAAGAGTATGGAATGATAAAATGTATTATCGACCCATTAGCAGGGATGAGATTAACAGAAATGACTTGTTGATTCAAAATCCAGGATATTAGGTTCATTTAATTTAGAATAATTAAAAAATCTATCCTTAGAAAAGGATAGATTTTTTAATTTTAAGGTAGTATAAATGTCTTCACCTTGCTAGAACGGCAAGGTTGTTGGCGCTTACTAAGTGGGACGTATGTTTTGCTACTTTCGCAAAATCCGACATTCTTGAGCGTTAGATCCACTGTTTTTTTTGACGGTGATACCCGGCAGAACAATGGTATCGATACCGCGTTTGCATTGACAAGGTTTGGCTGTTCTCGATACTTGTTTTCATTTTCCCTGCCTTGCTCTGCAAAATGAAAACCAAAATCGCACGAACGATAATTTCGATTGACTATTAAAAAAAGCTGAAGTTAAAAATAAAGAAATGAAGGGATTGGGATCGCCAACTATTTTTTGCATAATTGCCACGATTGTTATGGTAGCATTTTTGAGCTGTAAAAGAACGGCACCCGTAGGCGGATCAGAAGAAACGGAAAGGAGGCCACCACTTTTTACACTATTATCCCCAACCGAGACCCATATCGATTTTCAGAACACCCTTATTGAAGGGCTAAACACCAATGTATTGATGTACGAATACCTCTATAATGGAGGTGGTGTGGCCACAGCGGATTTTAACGGAGATGGTCTTATCGATATCTATTTCACCTCCAATATGAGCGAGAACAAATTGTATCTCAATAAAGGTACTATGGAGTTCGAAGATATTACCACCCGAGCTAAAGTTTCGGGTAGATCCGGGCCATGGAAGACAGGGGTGACCGCAGTGGATATTAACGGGGATCACCAAATGGATTTGTACCTATCCTATTCCGGTGCAATGCCGCCTGACAAGCGCACCAATCAATTGTTTATAAACATGGGTAACGATGAGAACGGCGTACCTTTTTTTGAAGAAAGGGGAGCCGCATACGGGCTAGATAGCCCCGCCTTTAGCAATCAGGCTTATTTTTTTGATTATGATCATGATGGCGATTTGGATATGCTCTTATTAAACCACAATCCGAAATCACTTCCCATCTTAAATGAAGTTAGCACCGCAAATTTGCTTAAAAAGGACGGCCCTCTTCAAGGGGTACGTCTCTTTCAACAAACCGACGGAAAGTTTACCGATGTTACCCTAAAAGCGGGTATCAGCGGATCTGCGCTCACCTATGGTCTGGGAATAGGAATAAGCGACATCAACAACGATGGATGGGAAGATTTCTATGTTTCCAATGATTATGCAGTACCCGACTATCTTTATCTCAACAACAAAGATGGCACCTTTACGGATGTCTTGTCGCAAAGCCTCGGACATATCAGTCAATTCTCCATGGGGAACGATATTGCAGATGTAAATAATGACGGCTGGGCAGACATCCTCACGCTGGACATGCTTCCGGAAGACAACCGCCGGCAAAAATTGCTATTGGCGCCGGATAATTATGAAAAATTTGACTTAAATGTGCGCAGCGGATTTCACCATCAATATATGCGCAACATGTTGCAATTAAATAACGGCAACGGTACGTTTAGTGAAATAGGCCAGTTCGCAGGCATATCGAATACCGATTGGAGCTGGGCCGCCTTACTCGCAGATTATGACAATGACGGTTGGAAAGATTTGTACGTAACTAATGGCTATGTACGAGATTATACAAATCTAGATTTTATCAACTATATGGATTCGTACGCCCAGACCAAAGGACGGTTACAACGGGAAGACGTATTGGAAATAATTAAAAAAATGCCCGCCTCAGATATTCCAAATTATATGTTTCAGAATGTTAATGGCACTATGTTTATAAATAGCACAGTGCTTTTTGGCCTGGATAATGTAGCCAATAGTAATGGTGCGGCCTACGCCGATTTGGATAACGATGGCGATTTGGATCTTGTAGTAAATAACATCAATAAACCTGCCTTTATTTACAGAAATGAGTCCCAGCAATCGGGTAATAACTACCTAAAAGTGCAACTCCTTGGAGCCGGATTAAATACACAAGGCATCGGCGCAAAGGTTACGCTATTTTCGGGTGACAGTCTACAAACGCTTGCCCAATTTCCAACACGTGGCTACTTATCTTCTATATCACCCATACTACATTTTGGATGGGGTACCGTGCAAAGAATGGACTCTTTAACGGTGAAGTGGAATTCCGGAAAACAAGAAACCCTTCATGGTGTAGTGGCAAATCAACTGATAACGCTTCAGGAAACCAACGCAAAACCCCAAAGAGCTTCAGCCGAAAAGGTAAAGTCCATTTTTTCGGAGGTTACAACTCCCATTCGATATCAACATCCTATCGATAATACAAATGATTTTAAACGGCAACCTTTGTTAACAGCGCAATTATCGCATACGGGTGCGCTCCTGGTTAAAGGTGATATGAACAATGATGGGCTTGAAGATTTATTTATTGGAGGTCCCAAAGGGCATAGTGCCACTTTCTTCATTCAGCAAAGCAATGGAACATTTACAAAGGGCAATAGCACCGTTTTTGATGAAGACCGCGAAAGCCATGATACTGCGGCGGCATTTGTAGATGTAAATGGTGACGGATATGTAGATATTTATGTGGCTAGTGGGGGATACCATAATTACGAAGAAAAAGATCTAAGGCTCCAAGACCGCCTCTATCTTGGTGATGGCAAGGGCAACTTTAGAAAGGCTGAGAATGCGCTTCCAAAAATGTATTCTTCCAAAAGCTGCGTAGCAGTACATGACATTAATGGTGACGGATACCCCGATATTTTTTTAGGCAGTAGGCATATTCCCGGGAAGTATCCGGTAATCCCTGAAAGTTACATCCTTATAAATGATGGAAAGGGTAATTTCTCTAATCAGATTGGCACTATTGCTCCCGAACTGCAGTTCATAGGTCTGGTAACCGATGCCCTTTGGGTAGATTTAGATTTGGACGCACAAAAGGAATTGATCGTGGTAGGCGAATGGATGCCTATTTCGGTTTTTAAAAATAAAAAGGGGGCACTAGAAAACAGCACTACAACCTTCTTTGAGCATTCCTACAGCGGCTGGTGGAATACAATCGAAGCAACGGACCTAAACCAAGATGGAAAGCCCGATTTAGTGGTGGGAAACCTTGGAACAAACACTCAATTTAAAGCCTCTGATGAAGAACCCCTAACCCTACACTATGATGATTTTGACAAAAACGGATCTATAGATCCCCTTTTTTCATACACTATTCAAGGGCAAAGTTATCCGTATATTACCCGAGACGAAATATTGGGTCAGCTTGCGGGACTACGATCTAAATTCAACAATTATGAGAGTTATGCCAATGCCAACTTGACCGATATTCTAAGCTCAAATGAGGTAGAAAATGCGAAAGTGCTAAAAGCCAATCATATGCATACAAGTTTGTTTTTAAGTACGCCTACTTCCATCCTAAAAATAAGTGAACTTCCGGAACGGGTACAGTACGCACCCGTACATACCATAAATATCAACGATTATAACGGCGACGGAAACAACGATATGTTACTCTTTGGTAATAGTGCTCATTATAAATTACGTATCGGTAAGTTTGATGCCAATTACGGCACACTACTAATTGGAAATGGAAAAGGAGAATTTGAGTATGCGCCGCAAAAAGTATCCGGATTTAATGTAACCGGAGATGTTCGAAGTGCTGTTGAGCTGAATGGGAAATTATTTCTAGGTATTAGTCATGATCATATAAAAACCTACAATCCGAATTTTTAAACTATTTTATACAATTAGGCATGAAAAACAATAACGCAATATGGAGTCCGAAGCTGTTGTTCGGCCTTCTAAGTGTTCTCTTAGTAGTGCGCTGTAGTGTGCCCGAAATAAAAGATTACACACCACAGGATGTGGCCTTAGAATGGGCAAAAATGGCGCTTTATATCACCCAGCATACACCACAAAACTCACCTCCCTATTCTGCCCGGGGATTTGGTTATATCGGGTACACCATGTACGAAAGTGTAGTACACAGTTCGCCGAAGCATCAATCTGTGGCAGGTGAACTAAACGATTTACAAAAACTACCCGAACCCGAAGCAGGCGCTCCCTACGATTGGGTAATCTCTCTCAACGCTGGTCAAGCAAGTATTCTTAAAAACATTTACAATCAGACTTCGGACGACAATAAGGCCAAAATAGATTCCTTGGAACAGCTTTTTAATACCTACTTTTCTAATAAAATCAATGATGACGAAATCTTTAACAGATCTGTGGCGTATGGCAAATCTATAGCCAACACCATTTTTGAATGGTCTAAAACCGATGGGGGGCACAGAGCGTATTTAAAGAATTATGACAAGGAAGCCCTATTTACGGAAAAACCCGGTTCTTGGAAACCTCCTTTATACTCCCAATCGATAAGTCATGTACCCTTATTACATGAATGGGGAAACAATAGGACATTCTTAAAGGCTAATCGAGAAATGCCCACCCCGTATATGATTCCTTATGACACGGTACCGGGAAGTCCTTATTATGAGGAATTCATGGAGGTTTATAAAACTGATTTAGTATTAACTCAAGAACAAAAAGAAACCGCCATTTGGTGGGGCGATGATCCGGATGTAAGTTTTACCCCTTCGGGTCATTCCTATTACATTGCAACAATAGCCTTAGACCAGACCAGACCTTCCCTTATAGATTGTGCAGAAACCTATGCAAAAGTAGGAATGGCCGTAGCAGACGCCGTACTAAAGTGCTGGGAATGGAAATATCACTATTTTTCTGAAAGACCCAATACCTTTATTCCTCAGTTTATAGATCCCGACTGGGTCTCTTTTTGGCCCGATCCTCCGTTTCCCGCATTTCCTTCAGCACATGCCGTTCAGGCAGCCGCAGCCGCAGTGGTATTGGAAGATATGCTCGGAAATCCTTTTCACTTTACGGATAATGCCCATTTGGGTCGCGAACGTGATGAGGTGCGCGATGTAGATTTTGTACCCCGCTCTTTCAACACCTTCTGGGATGCCGCACAAGAAACTGCAGATTCTAGACTCTACGGAGGTATTCACACGCCACAAGATAATATCGTGGGGCTGGAAGAAGGAAAAAAAGTAGCCGAAAATATAAATTCACTGCAGTGGAAAAATGAATAACTAGTTATTCCCTATTATATTATGAGAGTCTTCGTTCTTTTTCTATTCACACCCCTTTTGTTAAATGCGCAAACTGGCTTTACTGACATTACTGAAGCGGCAGGGATTGACCATTATTTCGAAGTTTATGAAGGCTTGTTTGGCGGAGGCATTGCGGTATTAGACCTCAACAATGACGGCTATGAGGATTTTTACATGACCAGTGGAATGCGTAACGATGTGTTGTATCTCAACAATGGGAATGGAACTTTTACTGATATCCATAAAAAAGCGGGCTTAGGCATTACCTATAATTATGTCACTCAAGCTGTTGTAAGTGCAGATTTCAACCGGGATGGTTGGGTAGACCTATTAGTTACTACCATAAACTCCAAAGACAATCTGCAACAAATTCCGCGTGCTAAAAATCTTGTTTTTCTAAATAATGGAGATTATACATTTCGTGATGTAACGACTGAATATGGTCTGGATGATATGTATTCCTTTAGCACGGGTGCTAATGTAGGCGATATCAATGCCGATGGGTATCCCGATGTATATATTGGGAACTATTTTTTGGAGTACGAAGGTAAGTTAAGCCATATCAGTGATGCCACTATTGTTAATGCCAACAACAAAGCCAAGGGGTATTTACTGATGAACAAGAACGGAAAAAGGTTTGAAAACGAATATGCCAAGTATGGCCTAACCCATACCGGATTTGGGTTTGGGGGACTTTTCACCGATTACGATAATGATGGAGATCAAGATCTTTTTATAGTTAATGATTTCGGTTACAAAGCCATCCCCAATTTTGTATGGGAGAATTTATTCCCAAAAAAGAAATTCAAAGACGTTTCTAAAGAACTGGAAATGGATCTTAAAATAAATTCTATGGGCGCAGCGGTGGGTGATTATAATAATGACGGCTATTTAGATTATTTTATGACCAATATTCGGGTGAATAAATTTATGGTGAATCAAGGTCCGGGAAATGCCTTTGTAGATCAACTTAAAGAACTGGGATTGAAGTATATTGGCATAAGCTGGGGTGCCAATTTTGCAGACTTCGACCATGACGGGGATCTCGATCTTTTTGTAACCAATGGCGATCTTAACCCCAATTGTGTGCCCATGGGCAATTTTTATTTTGAAAATGAGCATGGGGTTTTTAAAGAAAAAGGGAGGGAAATGGGCGTTAACGACTACGGATTAGGACGTGGCTCTGTTATTTTGGATATCGATAATGATGGCGATATGGATATTTTATTCATCAATCAAAAAGCGGTTTTAGAGTATCCGGTAGCGTCTACCACCCGGCTTTTACGAAATGATCTAGCCAAAGGCAATTGGCTGAAGGTTCAATTAAAGGGCATTGAGGCGGAATCTAACGGTATTGGCTCTAGGGTACAAATTGTGGTCGGAAATACCCGTATGTTACGAGAAATAGATGGTGGCGGATCCAGTCATATGTCCCAAAACTCTACCATTGCCCATTTTGGACTTGGTACCGCTACTAAAGTAGACTCAGTAATCGTTACCTGGCTCGGCAATAAAAAACAAATACTGCTGAATCAGGAGGTTAACCAGCTCCTGACAATTACAGAAAATCAATTGAGTCCTTCCTACCTTACCTGGTATACTATCGTTATCGTACTAGGTATTGCTTTGGCTTCAATACTGATAATATATTTCAAAAAAAGTACTAAAAGAGCACATTGAGAATGCAGTCGTTATATCGTATGGCATTGCTTCAAATTTTCTCCGTGCTGCTTTTCTTATTTCTCTACTGTGAATTTATCAAAAATAAATTCCGCTACGGAACTGATATGGGTTTTGCAGCCTTTTAATTTTATAGTCGTTATATTGCAATTTAATTTGTGTCCTCTTTCTACATTTCTTCTGTGATAGAATGTGTGAGAGCTATTTTTAATTCGGCGTTTAGTACGCCTAATTCGGTTCCTATAAAAAATGACCTACGACTACATTATCATTGGTGCCGGTGCCGCAGGATTACAGTTAACCGTGGCTATGGGTAAAAGCAGTTTTTTTGACCAAAAATCCATTTTATTGATAGACAAGGATGCTAAAAAAACCAACGACCGCAGTTGGTGTTTTTGGGAACAAGGCCTAGGGTCTTTTGACGTCATTGTACACCGGCACTGGGATCAGGTTTATTTTGCCGGAAAATCTTTTTCACAAACGCTAGCTATTGCGCCGTATCAGTATAAAATGGTGAGAGGAATTGATTTTTACACCTCACTTATCGCGCAGCTAAAAACCTTCCCTAACGTTCAATTTTTACAGGAGACCGTCACCGAAATAACCGAAGACAAGCATAGCGTACAGTTGCATACGGCTCAGGGTATTTTTTTAGGAAAGCAAGTTTTTAACAGTATGTTGTCTGCCAAACCAATGCAGCTGCAAAAAAAGTACCCTGTTTTACAGCAACATTTTTTGGGTTGGTTTGTTGAAACGACAACCCCTGTTTTTGATGCGGGCCAGGCTACCTTCATGGATTTCTCCATACCCCAAAAAAACAATACCCGTTTTATGTATGTGCTGCCATTTTCGGCTACCACTGCCTTAGTAGAATACACCCTATTTTCGGAGCATCTCTTAGCTGAAAAGGAATACGAAACGGCGATAGAGGCATACCTAAAAGAAAAATACAATTGCGAATCGTATCGCATTCTGGATAGGGAAAAAGGGAGCATTCCGATGACATGCTACAATTTTGCTTCTCAAAATACCCAACGCCTTATGCATATTGGTACCGCAGGCGGATGGACCAAAGCAAGTACAGGCTATACCTTTCAAAACACTAGCAAACAGATACGCAAGCTCATAGCCCAAATGGAAGCCGGTACGCCAAGGCATAGGCCATCTCGGAAAACCAAGTTTTGGTTCTATGATCTCATTTTGTTAGATGTCCTGCACCAACATAATGACCAAGGTCAGTTGATTTTTGAGTCGCTTTTTAAAAAGAGAGACCCCCGATTAATCTTAAAATTTTTGGATGAAGAAACCACGCTTTGGGAAGATCTTTTAATCATATCGGCCTGTCCGAAACGCCTCTTTATTACCACCTTTTTTCGTAGGTTGCGCTATACGTTGCGTTGAACAAGACTTTCGCCAATACGTTGTAGCAACTGTTTTTTTTCTAAATCGATATCTAAAAGCTCTAGAAGCTGAAAAGCCTTGTCGGTATATGATTTCATTTCGGCTCTAATACGTTTGGATGCGCCCGTGGCCGTATAGAGCGATTTTACCGCTTGGATTTTGGTGGTATTGTCGTTTGACCCTTTAGAAAATAAATGGGCTAATTCTTGTTTTTGAGCGCTATTGCCCATAGCCATGGCTTGAAGGTATAAAAAGGTTTTTTTGTTGGCTATTATATCGCCACCTACTTGTTTTCCAAAGGTTTGTGGATCACCATAAGCATCTAAATAGTCGTCCTGCAATTGAAAGGCAATACCAAGATTTTCGCCAAAGTTATAGATGGTTTGCTGATCCTTAACCGAAGCACCTGCAATTAAAGCGCCCATTTTTAGTGCAGCACCCAACAGCACAGAGGTCTTGTAGGCAATCATTTTAAGATATTGGGCAACGGTAACATCGGTTCTGGTTTCAAATTCAATGTCGTACTGCTGGCCTTCACAAACGGCAACGGCTGTTTCACTAAATAAGGCTACCAAATCCTTGAATAAAACAGTGTCATACGCCTCTAAAAACTGATACGCTTTTATTAACATGACATCTCCGGATAAAATACCGGTGTTGATGTTCCATTTTTCATGTACTGTTTTTTTTCCTCTTCGCAAAGGTGCACCATCCATAATATCATCGTGAACTAGTGAAAAATTATGAAAAACTTCTATGGCTAAAGCCGCATGTAACCCCTTTTTATACGATTCTCCAAAAATCTCTGTAGCAATTAGCGTAAGCACGGGGCGTAAACGCTTGCCCCCTAGCCCCATTATATAAATCATAGGGTCGTACAAATTGGTTGGCATTACTGGCAGCAGCACTTTTTCCTGATACGCTATAAATTCATTTCGGTAAAATTCAATACTATGCATGTGCAACTTTTTTTCAAAAATACGATAATTGATTTTATCCCTGTTGGTTGTGCAGCTATGGTAAGCCATTGTAACAAAAATGACTAAATGAGTACCAATCGATGGACATTGTTAAGAAATTGCAAAACTTTAGAAACTTTTTTTGTTTCCAAAGTTTCCTGCATTACATTTGCCCCCGATTATGAAAGCTAAAATTTTAGAAAAGGCCGAAGACCTGTTTATAACCCTTGGTTTCAAAAGTGTTACCATGGACGATTTGGCCAATGCATTAGGAGTTTCAAAAAAAACCATTTACCATCATTTTCCCAATAAAACGAAATTGGTAGAAGAGACCACCTTAAATTTGTTTTCAAAAATTAATGCCCGTGTAGATCATATTAGAGCCGAGGCCAAAAATCCCATTGAAGAGCTTTACGAGATCAAGAAGTTTGTGATGCATTATTTGAAGGATGAAAAATCCTCACCTCAGCATCAACTTCAAAAATATTATCCAAAAATATTTAATAACATCCGTCAAAAACAATTTAATATGATGGAAACGTGCACGGTAGATAATGTGAAGCGAGGCATACAACAAGGGATCTACAGAGAAAATCTGAATATAGATTTTATATCTCGAATCTACTTCTCGGGAGTTATTAGTATTAAAGATCCTGTGCTTTTTCCCGTGGAAAAATTTCCCGTAGTAGCCTTACAGGATGATTTTTTGGAGTACCATCTTCGGGGAATTGTAACACCCAAGGGAAGAAAAATCTTAAATGAAATCATCAATTCAAATCACGATTAAATGAAGTTATACCCTATACTATTTTTAGTGCTTATGGCACAGCTTAGCGCATTTTCTCAAGAAAGTCAGCAAGGTTTCAGCCTACAGGAAGCTATAGCGTATGCGTTAGCACATAATTACAGCGTTATTAATGCCGGGCGAGATGAAATTGATGCACAAAAGCAAAAATGGGAAACTATTGCCGGCGGATTGCCTCAAATTAGTGGCGATATTAGCTATCAAAACAGACTTAAACAACCTATCTCCCTTATTCCGGCAGAATTTACCGGTGGAGAACCGGGCACGTTTCTTCCTATCGTTTTTGGTCAGCCGCAACAAGCCACCGCCACGGCTACGCTGCGTCAACAAATTTTTGACGGCTCCTACATAGTGGGCATACAAGCCACCAAAGCATTTATTGCTTTTAGCGCCAACAATAAGGAGAAAACAGATTTGGAAGTGCGCAAATCGGTGGTAGCGGCCTATGGCAATGTGTTACTAGCCAAAGAAAGTGTTGCCATTCTTCAAAAAAATAAAACAGCACTGGACAAAAATCTTTTGGAAACACGAAAAATATACGAGAATGGCTTGGGCGATGAAGAGAGTGTAGAGCAATTACAGATTACCTTGTCTTCCATAGACAACCAATTGCGAAACGCCATTCGACTAGAAAGCATTACGCTTCAGATGCTAAATTTGGTCATGGGGCTTCCCATAGACACCCCAACCTTGTTATCCGAAAATTTAGATGCATTGGCGCAGAAACAAATCGACCTTCAACTCTTAGAAAGCGATTTTAATGTGGCTAATAACGTAGATTACAAATTAGCTCTAAACCTAAACCAGCAACGTTTTTACGAAATGAAACTAGCCAAAAGCAGGGCGCTACCCACATTAAATGCGTTTATAAATTATGGATCTTCTGCTTTTAGCGATTCGTTTACCTTCTTAAACAGCGACCAAGAGTGGTTTGATTCTTCTGTACTTGGTTTTGATCTCAGCATTCCCATTTTTAGCTCTTTCCGGCGCAGTGCCAGCACACAACGCGCTAAAATTGCTTTGGAAAAAGCCAAAACACAATTAAAGGAAGCCGAAGAAACCATACGCTTGCAGCTAGAACAAGGCCAAAGCGATTATTTGTTAGCGATAGAACAGTACAACGCTGCCAAAGAAAACCTCAGACTATCGGAGCGCATAGAACAAAAAAATCAAATAAAGTATACCGAAGGCCTTGCCACCAGTTTTGATTTACGACAAGCGCAGACGCAACTCTATGCCATTCAACAAGAATATTTGCAATCTATGGTCGATGTCATCAATAGAAAAACTGAACTGGAAACACTAATCAATAACTAAAAAATTGCATATAAAACGACCCTTATACTGTACCATTATGAAAAACACTTTGTTTTTATTTATTATCATAGGCACTCTCTTTTCCTGCGGAAATACATCCGAAAAATCAATTGAAGGTATTCTGGATCAGGGCGATCTAAAAACCATTAGAGCCACAAAAAATGAACTCGCTACCAAACAACGATCCTTACAATTAGACATTGCAAAACTCGACTCCATGATTGGTGTTCTGGAAGGTGCCGATAAATTGCCTTTGGTAACTACTTTGGCCGTGCAAACACAAGCCTTTAATCACTATTTAGAATTGCAAGGCGATGTCATGACCAAGCAAAATGTTTTAATATTTCCTGAGATACAGGGCACTTTACTCAACGTTTATGTTAAAGAAGGGCAACGGGTAACTAAAGGGCAACACTTGGCTACCATCGACGATGGGGGCTTGGCCAGTCAGTTACAACAATTAAAAACACAGGCCGAGCTTTCTAAAACCACCTTTGAGCGTCAAAAAAGACTGTGGGAGCAGCATATAGGCTCCGAAATACAGTACTTGCAGGCAAAAGCCAGCTATGAAGGACAAGAAAATACAGTAAACCAAATGCAGGCGCAACTGGCAAAAACCCAAATACGCGCGCCCTTCTCGGGGATTATAGACGACGTAATTAAAGATCAGGGAACCGTGGTATCGCCGGGTCCCGGTTCGGAAATTTTCAGAATAGTAAACCTATCCGAGATGTTTATACAGGTAGATGTTCCCGAAACGTATTTAGCGGACATTGTAGTGGGCAAAGAGGCTCAGATTTATTTTCCGGTGCTTCAGGATACTGTTTTTTCTAAAATTCGCCAGACCAGCAACTTCATTAAACCGGGAAATCGTTCCTTTAGTGTAGAAATACCTGTACCCAATGCTAATGAACTCATAAAACCAAATCTTAATGCCAAAGTACGGCTAAACGATTATTCTAATACGCAAGCTATTTTGGTTCCTCAGAGTATTATATCAGAAAATTCGGAAGGCCAACAGTACATCTATGTCGCTGAAATTGATGGTTCAGATACAGAGGCTGAGGTACACAAAGCCATAGTTACTACCGGAAAAACACAGAATGGTTATGTAGAAATTCTGTCAGGCATCGCCGCAGGAAGCCATATCATTAAAGAAGGCGCTCGGAGTGTAAAGGAGGGACAAAAAGTAAAAATCGCAAACTAGGCCAATTATGAGTAAACATAAGAAAAACGCTGAAAAAGAATTTCGTCTTTCCTCTTGGGCCATAGACAACCCCTCGGTAATCTATGTAATGATTGGTCTTTTTTTATGGATTGGTTTCAATTCATATATGGCCATGCCAAGAGAAGATTTTCCGGAAATTGTAGAAACCAAAATTTATATTAGCACACCTTACCCCGAAAACACCGCAGAAGACATAGAAAAACTGATTACAGATCCGTTAGAAGACCGTCTGAAAAACATCAGTAACGTAGTGGAAATTGTGTCAACTTCGCAAGAAGATTATGCCATAATTACCGTAGAATTTGACGAGGAACTTACGGTGGAAGCGGCCAAACAAAAGGTTAAAGATGAGGTAGACAGTGAAAAGGCCAGTGAAGATTGGCCTACATTTAATGGCGCCAAGGTAGAACCCAATGTGTTCGATCTTAATTTTTCTGAAGAGGTGCCCATAATGAATATCAATTTTACCGGAGATTATCCGGTAGAGCGGTTAAAGGAGTTTGCGGAGTACTTGCAAGATGAAATAGAAGACTTACCCGAGGTAAAGAAGGCAGATATTCGCGGCGCCCAAGAAAAGGAAGTAGAAGTTGCCGTAGATGTGTACAAAATGATGGCGGCCAAGGTAAGTTTTGACGATATATTAGGTGCCATAAACAATGGTAATATGACCTTGTCTGCCGGTAATTTTAAGGCTAGTGGGCAACGCCGCACCATTCGTATTTTAGGTGAGATCGAAAACCCTGCCCAGTTGAAGGATTTTGTGGTAAAATCTGAAAATGGTACGGTATACTTAAAAGATATCGCCCAAGTTCATTTTAATGAAAAAGATAAAACTACGTTTGCGCGCGAATTTGGGGAAAATGTGGTGATGCTCGATGTAAAGAAAAGAGCCGGGCGCAATGCCATATCTGCCGCAGATCAGATTCGGGAAATTATCGCAAACACCAAGGCCACGTATTTCCCCGGTGATCTGCACATTTCTATTGCCAACGACTCCTCTACCAAAACCTTAAATCAGGTAGACGATCTGGTAAACAACATCATTTTTGGGATTATTTTGGTGGTCACCGTGCTTATGTTCTTTTTAGGCTTTCGAAATGCCCTTTTTGTAGGTTTTGCCATCCCCATGTCGATGTTTATGTCCTTTATGATCCTTTCCTTATTGGGGTACACCCTGAATACCATGATCCTTTTTGGGATGATCATGGGTCTTGGTATGCTGGTAGACAACGGTATTGTGGTTGTAGAAAACGTGTATCGCCTCATGGACGAGGGCATGCCCCGTATTGAGGCAGCCAAAAAGGGCATCGGAGAAATTGCGGTACCCATTATCATTTCCACGGCTACTACCGTCGCCGCTTTTGTGCCTCTCGGACTTTGGCCGGGCATCTTTGGCCAGTTTATGATTTATTTCCCCATTACGCTTTCCGTGGTTTTGGGCTCTTCCCTATTTGTTGCCATCTTTATGAATTCGATGCTGGTTTCCAACTTCATGGAGGTGGGGGAAAAGGAATTAACCCGGAAACAACTCATCCGAATTAGTGCTATTCTAGGCGGTCTAGGTCTTTTAATCCTCATCTTTGGGGGTGCCCTTAGAGGATTGGGTAGCGTCATGATCATTACGGCAGCCATGTTTTGGGTCTACAAGTATTTTCTAAAAAAATGGGCTTTGCGTTTTCAAAAAAACACGATGGTTCGTTTTGAAAATTGGTATGAAAAACGCTTGGCGCATGCCCTCCGAGGTGCTAATGTGTATTGGTATTTTGGGTTTACTTTTTTATTGTTGCTGGTTGTTTTTATGCTTTTTGGCGCATCGGTGGGAAGTGGACGTACTAAAATAGAATTTTTTCCGGATAATAAACCCAATGAAATCTATGTGTATATAGAATATCCAGAAGGTACCGCCATAGAAAAGACCAATACATTAACCCTAGATGTAGAAAAGATAGTCTATGCCGTGGTAAACGATGATACATACCTTGCCAGCGGAAACAATTTTATGGTTACTTCGGCAGTTTCTCAAGTTGGTGAGGGAGCCGGAAACCCGTTGACCGATGGTGGTTCTGCAGCCGAAATGCCACATCGAGGAAAAATAACGGTAAACTTTAGCGAGTACAAATATCGAAACGGCATTAATACCGAAGACATTAGAGCAAAGGTGCAAGAAGCTGTTGGGGGCGTTTTCCCGGGTGTGAGTATTTCGGTAGAAAAGGATGCCAATGGGCCTCCGGCAGGGTATCCTATCAATATAGAAATAGAAGGTAAGGATTACGACCTCCTTATTAATACAGCAGAAGACATCCGTAACTTTATCAATACCAAAAATATTGCCGGCATAGAAGAGCTAAAAATTGACGTAAATAAGAGCAAACCCTCTATGCAGGTGCTTGTAGATCGCGAAAAGGCGGGTGCCTTAGGTGTTGCCGTGGGCCAAGTGGGGAATCAGTTACGGCGCTCCTTGTTTGGAGAAAAAGCCGGTGTGTTTAAAGAAAGTGGGGAGGACTATGATATTAACGTACGGTTTAACCAAGATCTTCGCTATAATAAAAGTGCCCTATTTAATCAGAACATTGTCTTTAGGGATCCTGCCAACGGGCAAATCAAGGAAATTCCTATTTCTGCTGTGGCTCAAGAACGAAATACCTCTGCATTTAGCGCCATAAAACACCGAGACGGCAAGCGTGTGGTTACCGTATACTCCGGTCTTAAACCCGGATTTACCGATGCTGCTGCGATTGTAGGAGAAATTCAGAAAGAAATGGAGAATTTTGAAGGTTTGCCAGACAGCGTTTCTATCGATTATACCGGACAGATCGAGGAACAAAACAAGCAAATGCTTTTTTTGGTAGGTGCCTTCTTTTCCGGTTTGGGATTAATTCTGTTGATCTTGATTTTCCAGTTTGGGGGTATCTCTAAACCCATCATCATTATGTTGGCTATTTTCTTAAGTTTTATTGGGGTTTTCGGAGGTTTAATGCTCACCGGGTGGTCTTTTGTGATTATGATGTCGATGATGGGCATTATTTCGTTGGCGGGTATCGTGGTCAATAATGGGGTAGTACTGCTCGATTATACTCAAATTTTAATAGATCGTAAAAAATTAAAATTAAAATTGGACGAAAAAGATCTTTTATCCAGAGATGCCGTTACGGAGGTCATCATTAAAGGAGGTAAGGCGCGATTGCGACCTGTGCTGCTCACCGCCATTACTACCGTTTTGGGCCTTATCCCGTTGGCTATTGGGTTAAACATTGATTTCTTTTCGTTGTTTACGTCCTTTAACCCCAATATCTATGTGGGTGGGGACAATGTGATCTTTTGGGGGCCATTGGCATGGACGGTGATTTTCGGCCTTATCGTGGCCACCTTTCTCACTTTAATCATTGTGCCGGTGCTTTTCAATATTGCATATCGTTTTAAAATAAGGCTAAAAGGCACACCCGTAGAAGTTAAACCTATAGGTATTCAGGATTTGGCATAAACCAAAATTTTTTCGTTTTTTGTGACGATGGGCATTGTCATTAGGTTTTTTTTGCTGCATCTTCGCAGTTGTGCGACAAATACCGAAGGAACTGAAACGAAAGCGTCTAATCATGAAAATCATCCGCATTCAGTGCTCCTCGCAGGTTGTCTGTGATATCCCGAAGGATTTTGGCCAATTGTTTTTGGTCTTTACGTTGAGACGCAAGATTTTGCGTCTGTACAGGATTCTTTGATTTCATTTAAAAAATTTATCCCCTTTCCAATTGGCGGGGTTATTTATAATGTAATTGGAAATGTTTTGAAATGATTTATCATCGCGGATGATGTGGTCGTGAAACCGTGATTGCCATTGAAAATCAGGATGAATCAATCGGGCGTTTTTTGTGACCCCAATTTTAAAACCACGTATGATGGATGCTAAATTTTTGGATTGCGGCCCAAATTGGTTTCTGGGTTTGTCCAATTCTGTTGGTGGCGTTGGTAGAGACGCAGAATTTTGCGTCTCTACGTTTTGTCCATCAACCGATTTATTGATAATCACAATTCCGTGAACGTGATTAGGCATAATAATATGGACACCCAATTCAACAAATGGGAAATGGGTAGGTATTTCCAACCAACAGGAATTTGCAATATTTCCAATGGCAGATAATTCCATCTTGCGGCCCTTCATATCACCAAACCAATATAACCTATTTTGGGTGCAAATGGTAACAAAATACGCTGCATTCCAACCATAATCCCAAAACGAGGCACGGGCAGAAGAAATGCGGTATTTGTTGTTGTATTTTTTCATTTTTTATATTCCTTTTGGAGGCGCAATGCATTGCATCTTTACGGAAACAAACCCTGCATCAAACCCATTGTCTGAACCACTGATTTGTTAGATTTTTGGATTACCTTAATTCTTCTCCATTTCGTAATTCGTAATTCGTAATTAATTTCGGAATAAATGGCTTTCTTAATCTAGAATAAACCCATTGGTATGTTATGCCCTTACTGCGTCAGCACTGTTCTTGCTTCGTCTAAAAGGGCAAGTCGCTTTTCCAAATCCATTTCTAAAGGTAATTGTGCCAAGCCCAACATACGCCGAAGCAGTTCAATGGCCGTAAACTTTTGGCGAAGAGTATCCTCTAAAGGTGCCAAGGCAGTATAGTGTGCCAAGCCTTTTGAAATAAGTGTTTCAGGTTGGTCTGCCATTTTTAAGTGTGCAATGGTGACGCCTATCTCAAATTCCGGCGGGCCAAAAAAACAAAATTCGGGGTCTATGACTTTTACGCCATGTGCCGTGCGCAACCAACTCCCCGGAAAATAGTCGCCATGCAAGAGACTAGGCCCATCTGCCAGGTATAACTCGCCCAATTCGGATGCTCTTTGCGCTAATAGGACATCATTTTTAAAGGGTTGGGCTGCTGCCTTTAGTCCAGGGAGTACCATCTCTAAATCTAAACCGTTGTCCTGTAAAAAGGGATACCGAAATATATGTTCGTGGTTTAGAGCCCGCATTTCCCTATTGTAGATGATTTTTGATGTGGTATTGCTCCGAATCCCCAGATGTAATTTGGCCGCAAATTCCATAAGAGCCAACAGCTCATTTTCCGGCATTAACGCTCCTATGCGATAGAGATAGGTATAATCGTTTCCCTTACCTAAATCGTCCATGAGCATTATGCTGTTAGCCGCATCGAGTCCAATAAGACCGGGCATCATAGCCGCCAATTCCGGTATCGTTTCAACTAAAGCGTAAAACTCGGTCTCTTTGACCACTCTGTCTTTTGGAGCTGCTAATTGCGGATATTTTTCTACGTATTCCCGGCTTTGTTTTACAATGAAGGAACGCTTGGTAGTCGCTACCCGTAATGTAAAATTCATGTTTCCCTCTCCGGGTTTTTCTATGTATAGCACAGTTTCATTAGCGGACAACCAGCCGTTTTCTTTCAGGTATTGGGCTATAGCATTGGTATCGGCGGTTAATTTTCTCATAGGGTGTTTACTTTTAAGCTTTGTAGCAGAAGATTGTGGTAGGCGGGCACCACATCATAACAATAGGTTACCGGATAACCGGATTGTGTATCGCATAGTAAATAGGCTTTAAACACCTGGTTTTTATTTTCTTTGACGGTATCGTCCGGATGTATTTCCAAACGAGCATATAATGGCTCTAAAACGAGGTCTTGGGGGGCTATAATATAATGGCTCGCTAACACATCAAAAGGGTTAAACCCATTTGCGCCCTCTTGTTCCCATTGTTGCAGCCAGTTTTGGGAGGCTTCGGACAACCATTCGTTGCCGGGTATCCCGTTGCGCATGGCTTCCAAATCGGTTTGGGTAATCCAAACCTTACTGGAAATCTCAAAAGGGCAAAGTACTACAGGCACTTGGTGTTCAAATAAAATACGGAATGCATCATTATCTAAGTCAAAATTAAGGTCTTGCGCATGATTGCCTTTGGTGCCAATTTTAAAGTAATCTGTGGGTTTTCTGCGCCCTGCCACTAGGACAATTTCGGTAATTTGGGATTTCAATTCGGGGTACTTCAGCACTAAAATTCCAATATTGGTGGCCGGGCCAATAGCGAGAATTGTCAAAGGTTCCTTTTGCAAGGCAGCCGCTAACGCCTCTACAGCTTCATTTGTTGACACATTTTTTAGATCGATAGCCGCTCCGGCACCTTTATATACAGGGATTTGCTGATCTGCCAACTGATCGCTTATAAATTGCCCTATACGAAATGCATTTTCGATACTGGTATTTCCAAATACGGTGCTGATGCCTTTAATTTCGATATGCTCCGCATATAACAATTGCAAGACGGCATACCCGTCATCTACGTCGCTATACCCATCGCTGTGGAGTCGTTTTAGTCCTACCGACAAATCCGTGTCAATCCAAACTTTCTTTTTCTTCATCGTTTCAAATTTTAAATGTCTTTGCCCTTTCATGGCTACCCTCATTGGCAGAGAACTTCCGTTATAATTGCTATGTACCCTTAGGCGTTTTTATGCCCACAGCAACAACCCTGCATGGATAGGCCATCACTTTTTAGGTTAGGCCGACTCCGGCAGCAAATTGCCCCAAAATTCTATTTCATTTTGCACTCCGGTTTCAGGGTCTTTTATAAACTCTTTTTTAGTTTGATATACTTTAAGCACACCCTTTTGCATGTACCCGATTTGATCGCCCATAAGCACCGCTTCCTTAAGGTCGTGGGTTACAAAGAGGGAGGTGATACCGTAATCCTTGGTCAGCTTTTTAAATAATTCTTGCATCCGTTGGCGCGTTCCGGTATCCAGACTGCCGAAAGGCTCATCTAGCAGCAAAAGGGATGGATTTGTGATAATAGCTCGTCCGAAGGACACCCGTTGTCGTTGCCCGCCGGAAAGCTGCGTCGGCATTTTTTTTGCTTGTGCTTCTAATTCTAAACTTTGAAGCATGGTGTGCACACGTTCCTTAATCTCTTTTTCGGGCCTTTTCTTTATACGCAAGCCAAACGCAATATTTTCGTAGGCATTGAGATGCGGAAAAAGCAAATCTTCCTGATAGAGATATACAATATGGCGCTTTTCCGGTTTTTTTAGGGTGATGTCTTCTCCGTTTAACACAATACGCCCGGCATCCGGAGTAACCAATCCGCCAATGGTTTTTAGCATGGTAGTCTTGCCGCAGCCCGACTTTCCTAAAATGCTGAGCGTATCTTTGGCTTCGAGGGTAAAACTAAGGTCTTTTACCACGCGTTCAGAACCAAAACTCTTTACAATATGGGCTACTTCCAGAAACATCACACTAAATTTTTAAAAACATACCGTTTGTTAAGGTACAAAAGCACTACCGGCGGAAAAATGAGCAAACAACAGCTAAGTGCCCCATAATGGTAATTGGCCTCCTTAATAAAGAGAAATACCTTTATCGTTAAGGTCTGTACTTTTCCAATGCCTATTATGGAGGTGAGCCCAAACTCGAACCAAGAAACTAAAAATGTTTGAAAGAAACAAATAAGCAACAAGCCCTTGGCCAGCGGTAAAACTACCTTGGTGAGCCTTTGACAAGGATTGCTCCCCAACGTGGTAGCCAAGTCTTCATAATTTTTAATCGTAGTATTCCAAAAACTGCTGAAAAAGAGTAGTGCATAGGGAAATGCGATACTAAATTGCGCCAAAATAACGCCTGCCATATTTCCAAAAAGTCCTAATTTTAAGAAAAAATAACTTAAACAAGCTGCGAATACCACAGGTGCCAAAATGTACGGAAAATAGGCAAATAAGGTTAATATTCTTTTTTTAGGGTGATAAAATACGGCTTTACTAATTAAAAAACCCATACTAGTAGCTGCAACGGCCACCGACAACGAAATAAGTACCGACGACAAAAAACTTTGTAAGAGCCCAACCTCGGAACCTAAAACCATATGCCAATTTTTAAGCCCAAAATAGGTAGGTTTTAAGTCGGGAAACCGCCAATCTGATAGTAGCGACAAAAACACCATATACACAAACGGGAACAAAATTAGCCCTATAGCTAAGGCCAGCACTAGGTGTTTCCAGTTAAGTTTCATGGCTCCAATGGCGTTTAGGTAAAAATAAAAGTACAGCAGCGATGGCCACGATGAGGGTATATAAAACGGCTACCACGTAGCCTTCCGAAATCTTATCCAAATCAAATTGCTTGAGTTCTCTTATAATCAACACAGAAAGCATTTGGGGCGATTCTTGCCCAAGCAGCAGCGGCACTTCATAGGCACCCAGTAAAAAGATGAAATACAGCACAACCAACACCCAAGTTTTTTTTAGCAATATGGGTAAAAAGACGCGTTGCGTAACTTGCTTGGGACTAGCACCTAGCGTAGTGGCGAGCGTGGAAAGTGCCGCTACCCTTTCGTTCTTATACACATTTAGAAAAAGGAGGATAAAAAAGGGCATAATAAGGGTTATGAAAGACAGCACAATACCAAAAGCCAGTGCGTCGTTTACAAGATCGGGAAATTGCGAGGGTTCGGTAATCCAGCCAAAGGCGTACGCTAAACGGGCAAAAAACCCGCCTTTAGAAAATAACTGTAGCGTAAAAAAAGCGGTGACAATGCTGGGGACTGCGAGCGGAAGATAGATTAAAAACGACACCCATTTATGCTCCAGATGGTTTCTGAATTTGAGGGTTACCCACAAAGCACCTCCTACCGCAAAGACTATAGCCACAAGTGCTATTTTAAAACTGTAGAAAAAGGATTTAAAAAACATTCCCGATTCCAGAACCGATACCCAAAATTGTGTTGTAAATCCGCTATTGGCAGCTCCCACAATGCCGAAACTGTATAATAGGGCATAGCCTAGTGCTGCAGCAAAGGGGACAACCCCAATGAGCACAAAAAAAAGTAGGCTTATATGGGTGCTTTTATTTTTCAATTACATATTTCCTAAAATCTTCATAAAGTCTGATCATATATTCCGGAGCCGGTTCGGCCATGGCATAATCGGCCAAATCACTCATTGCGGGACCGTACTTGGGTTTTGGAAGTGCGGTAAATTGAGCCTGCACTTCGGCGGGCAACCTTGGAATGTGAAGCACGGTATTCGAATTCATTCCTTCCGCATCGGCCTTTTGGTACTGTGCTTCGGGCGACATTAAGAAATTAATAACTTGCATGGCTCCGGCCTTTTGCGGTGCGTTTTTTAAGATTCCCAAATAGTTTGCATTCTTTATTGTTCCATTTTCCCAAGCGTACCCTTTGGTGGATGATGGGTACAAGCCGCTTCGCACCTTTTCTTCGATCCCTCCTTCACCAAAACCATAGGTGATATGCAACTCGCCATTCGCAAATAACTGACTGGCTACCGTTTGTTCCTTTGGAAACGTGGTGCCCTCTTTCCAAAAGTAGGTTTTATGTGTATTGATGTACTCCCAAAGCTGTTTGGAAAGCGTATCGTATTTAACCGCATCAAAAGCACCATCCAAGCTGGTGGAGCTCCCGCCAAGTTCGGCCAAAAAACTTTTTAACAAGGTCATCCCCGTAAAGTCATTAGATATGGTAAATGTGCCCGGATGTGCTTTTACATAGCGGGATAATGCCTCCAAATCTTTTGGCGGATTGGGAACATGTACCGAATCGTAGACCATGGCAAACTGGCCTATGTTCCACGGTGCTTCCATTCCGTTGATGGGCTGTTGAAAATCAATACTAATAAAGCGATCTTGAAAATCAACATAGGCGGCATGCGGAAGTTGCTCCACAAAAGGCCCCCATAAGCCGTCTAATTTACGTAATTGAAAAAAAGTCTCGCCATTTATCCAAACCATATCCACCTGACCCCTTTGGATTCCGGCCTCCATTTCTCCCATGACCAACTGTACTATTTCCGGACCTTGCCCATTACTGATACGCAAATCGATACCAAAACGTTCTTTTACCGTGGGCACCACATAGTTATTTATATAGGCATTGATTACGGGGCTACCCTGCCACATCATAAAATGTACCGTGCTACCCTGAGCTTCCTGAGCAACCACTTCCCACTGAGCCGCTAAAAGATAGTCATCGTCCTTTCCGGCAGACGAGCCGCAAGCACAAAGCAAAAGACAGCCAAAAAAGCCAGTCCATATCATTTTAAAATTCCGACTTAAAAGATGCTGTTTCATTGCTTGTTTCATTGCGAATTCTATTTATTCAATCTAAAGATTCCGCGACCCTTAGGTCGGGGTTTCCCATTTACCTCTCCTTTGGAGAGGTTGGAACTGTCTTTTTACAGTTCCGGGTGAGGTAAAATACAAAATTTCGGTTTTTGGCCCAAAGGCCAAAATGAAACTGGCGAAATACCCTATGGCTTGCCTCGGGGATAGTCAGTTTCAAGAAATTTTTTATTGCAGCCGAGGCCGCTTTTTTTCAATCCCTGAGTCCCTAGTCCTTTTCCCACCAGCCTTTACTATTAATATTGTCTCCACCAATTCGTGCTACCGCCTCCTGATAATTAGCACTATTGGTGGCCTGTTCGGATTCCGGATAAATATACCGAACGGGATATTGATTGTCGTTTAAATTATCCGGTCCCGGTTTTAGTGCAGGAATTCCTGTTCTACGCACATTAAACCAAGCTTCGTGTCCCACGGAAATAAGACTAAGCCATTTTTGGGTAAGAATTTTATTCAAATTATCAACCCCATTTAAGGCTACGGCTTCCCTCGTAAAATAATCGGCCGGTAATGCCACATTGTAATATTCAAAGCTTGCCCGAATACCTTCCTGATAAAACGCCTCTACGTCGCCACTAATATAACCTCTTTCTGCGGCTTCTGCCAAGGCAAATTGCACTTCGGCGTATTGCATAAACTGTGCATCTACCCCATCGGGCACATCCCTAAAAATAGCACCAAACAAGGAAATATCATTGAGATTTATCCCTGCCTCAGCAATGGTCTCTCTAGCCTGACCGTTTAGCAGTCCTTTGTATTGGGGCGTTCCCGCATTAACACTTATTTGGGTAGGTTTGTACAAAACTGCTACTCGGGGGTCGTTCCAAAGTGTAAGTACAGAGTCTACGGTGCGTGTCATTCGATGCTCTTGATACAGCCCAAGGGATGTAGAAAACAAGGGGTATTGGTTTGGTGCAGCACCTAAGTACGGTAGTACCGCATTGTCGCTGTTAGAGGCGATCAATTTTCCGGAAGCGACTAAATTCTGCATTTCTGAAAAATTGGTCGTTCTTTTGCTAATTCGTAAGCGATACCGCAATTGGAGCGAATTACCAAAACGCACCCATTTATCGAGATCGCCATTGTACATGACATCGCCGGCAATGGTAGCCGAAGTACTTTCTAAGGTAGCTACCGCTCTTTGCAATACAGCCAGAATACCCGTTTGCGGATCGGTATATATACTTTCTTGTGTATCGTATACAGGGGTGAAATTTCCTTCTAAGGCCTGTACCGCCTGAGTATAGGGCACATCGTTCCACATATCGGTCAGTTGCGAAAACAAATAGCTTTGTAAAATATCGCCCACCGCAGCATAGGCTTCGTTAGTGCCTTCGAGTTCCTTCATGGATTTAATGTCTGACAACAGCCTGAAAATAGAATTCCAATAATCGCTATTAGACCCCATTTCATACCGATCTATGCGTTCAAATTCTACGCTTGCTGCAAATTGACCCAAATAATTAGCCAGTCTAAATCCCTGAAAATAGGCATGCTGATCGGCTTGAATAGAGATAATATTAGTTAACAAGAATTGAGGGTTTACATTTTGCGGTACATTTGGGTTTTCATTGATTTCCTCAAAATCTTCAGTACATCCCTGCATCCCTATACCCGTAAGGGCCAAACAAAATACAATATAGAGTGATTTTTTCATTGTGATCGTTTTATACATTCCTTAAAATTGGGTTTTTACACTTACACCGAAACTCCGGGTCGATGGATAGGATACATCCTCTACGCCACTGACGATATTCCGCTCTTGAAAGGCATTTAGTTCCGGATCAAAATGGGGATTTTCGGTAAATAAAAGTAAATTATTACCCACCAAGCCCAGTTTAATACTTTGAAACCCTAATGATTTTGTTAGTTTATCCGAAATGTTATAATATAAGCTAACTTGCCTTAATTTAAGATAAGAAGCACTATACAAGGCACTGGCCTCATTGCCCCGATCAAAAACAGTATTGTAATATTGACTAGCCGATACCGAAGTGGTATTGGGAACAAATTGAGGATTTTCTGCGGTGCCCACATTCATTACGCCGTCGCCCACAATACCGGTTTCTCTTCCTGCCAGGGTTTCTTGCAGCACCCCGGCGGTATTGCCTATGGCTCTGGTACGTGAAACGATGGTACCGCCTTGTCGCCAATCCCAAAGCACGGTCATTTCTATTCCTTTATATGAAAATTTGTTGCTAAACCCCATGCTAAAATCGGGATTGTAATTCCCCAAAAGCCTCAGGTTGGGATCCTGAATGGGTAGACCGTTGGCGCCAAACAGCGTTTTTCCGTCGACTTCCACAAAACCACTGCCAAACATATCGCCTACCCTTCCATTTTCGCGGGCAATAAAAAATACGGTATTGGATCCTCCGGAGCCCGAAAACACATTGGCGGTACCCGTTACAAACTGATCTACGCCATCTGGCAGCTCCTTTACCACACTGCGATAGATGGAAAAATTTACGGAGGATTGCCATTGAAAATTTTGGAGTTTTATAATAGCGCCACTAAGCATGCCCTCAAAACCCCGGGTACGTACTTTACCTCCGTTTTGATTGACATTGGCAAAGCCACTACTCTGCGATACCGGTCTGGAGATAATCTGATCTATACTCGTGTTTTGATATCCGGAAAGGTCTACCTGAAGTCTGCCGTTGAACAACCAAGCCTCTAGCCCGGCCTCCACCGCATTTAAGCGCTCCGGTTTTAAATTGGCATTTTTTAACACCGTCTCATTCGTAACTCTAAAGTCAGGTCCAAAATTCTGATTCAACAGAAAGTTTTGAGCGTTTTGAAACGGATCGGTATCGTTCCCTACACTGGCGTAACTTGCCCTGAAATTAAGATACGAAAGGGCATCGGGCATGGTAAACATATTGCTTGCCACGTAACTTGCGCCTACGGAATAATATCCAAAAGAATTATTATTCTCGGGAAGCGTGCTACTCCAATCATTTCTATAGGTGGCATCTACGTAAAGCCAGTTTTTGTAGGCCAAGTTGGCGGTACCATAGATGCTATTGATTCGTTTGGTGAATTTTTCGCTAACTCCTTTTAGCGGTGTTCTGGAGTTCGCCAACGTATAAATACCAGGGATGGCGAGTTGCGATGCCTCAGCGAATTTATAGTTTACAATTTGGTCGAATCTGTTGGCGCCGGCAGAGACGCTATATTTCCAATCGGTATTAATTTGATCTTTGTAGGAGAGCAACACGTCGGTATTGATTTCCCTAAAGAATACATCGTCCTCTCTATAGGTGCCAAAAGGGTTTGAAATGGTACTAGCTGCGCGTCTAAATTCTCTGTTGTCATTATAGGTGTCTAATCCGGTTCTTAGGCTAAGGCTAAGTTTATCCGAAAAATCATAGATACCCGATACATTCCCCAAGATTCTGTTTTTCCGAAAACTGTTGGTGTTCTCGAAAAGGGTGAGGTACGGGTTGGTCACCCATAAATAATTAAAGTTAAATTGCTGCAAGCCTTCTTGTCCTGCTTGCCAGTAGTTTCGAAGGGACGAAATGTTGGTTTGGCGGCCTGTCCATATAAAACCGTACAAAGGATTTTCGAAGCCATACCCTAAATTAGGTCGGTTATCGCTTCGGGTATAGATATAATTTACAAAGGTCTTCACTTTTAATTTATCACTAAGATCGTGATCTAAACTAAAAGCCAAGCCATCCCTGTCTAAGTTGGTATTTGGCATTATCCCTTCGTTGCGAAGATTGCTGTACGAGAGTCGCACACTGCCATTCTCGCCAGATGAAGTTATCGCCACATTGTTTTGATAGGTTACCCCGGTATCAAAGAAATTGCGCACATTATCGGGTCTAGAGACCCAAGGGGTAGGTGTAATTTCGGTGAAAGAGCCATCCGGAAAGGTTCTGGAAATAACATCGCCTGCACGAACAGGATTTCCGTTGATATCTGTAGAAGGACTATCGAACTGGGCAATGAGTTGACCTTGATCCAAACGCGGCCCGAAACTGCTGATCCCTCCATCGTTAATGCCTGCTCCTATCCCATTTTGAAAGGAATATTGCCCATTAGATCCGCCGCCGTATTGGTTTTGGTAATCCGGTAAGGTAAGTAAGGTTTCCAGCGTAATGGTGCTGCTGGTACTTACCCCAAACCCTTTCTTTCGAGAACCTCTTTTGGTGGTTATCACTACCACTCCATTGGCGGCTCTAGCCCCATATAAGGCTGCAGAACCCGCCCCTTTTAGTATGGATATGGAAGCGATGTCATCGGGGCTTATTTCTGAGGCGCCATTGCCATAATCTACTTCTTGCAACGCTCCGTCATTAACCAAATCGCTGGTAATTTGCTCATTGCTAATGGGCACGCCGTCGATTACAAATAGCGGCTGATTGCTGCCACTCAAGGAATTCTCTCCTCGGATAACAATACGCGAAGAAGACCCTACCCCCGATGATCCGTTGGTGATTTGTACCCCGGCCACCTGTCCTGCTAAACTATTTACAAGGTTGGTCATAGGCACTTCGGTAAGTTGGGCCGAAGAAACGCGAGTAACGGCAGAGCTCAACGACTGCTTTTCTCTTTCGATACCCAAAGCGGTTACCACCACACCTTCTAACTGTTCGGAGGACAATTCTAATACAATACCTTCGGGCATTTGTCCGTTGGAAATGCTAATCCTCCTGTTTTTATACCCAATGGAAGCGATATCCAATTGAAAATTAGAAGTGGCCAACTCCAAAGAAAACACCCCGTTTTCATCGGTTACGGTATATGTTTCCAACCCAACCACTTGTACTGTGGCATAGGGAATAGGCTGTGCGTCTTCATCTACCAATTGGGACGTATAGGTGTTGGTTTGGCTCCATGCAGTCCATACCAAAAACTGCAGGAATCCTACTAAAACTATTTTCATATGTTACTATTTATTTTTTTATTCGGTTGCATGGAACATCCCAGTCCGTATTTCGCTGTGTGATCAAAAATTAATCATGGGCGTTTCATGTATTCTTAGTTTTTGATTTTTTTCGCAGCCCACCGTAACGAACAGAATCGTGTTTGGGCTATGATTTAATTTTCCATAATTCCGTTCTACTATTTTAATAGCATACACCACATATTGGCGCAAACAGAGTTTGCGTTAGCAATGAAGTGGTTGTTATGTTTAGAAGGAAAATTAGTGGCCGGGAGGACCGCGAAGCGTATGTGCCTTAGCTAAGGCCGAAGGCATAAAAAGTACCCTATTCTTTGTATAGGTTAGGTTAGGTCTTGACAGTTGGCCTAAAACAAACTTAGAAAGTGCCAAAAAAGGGTTTTCAAGGGCAAAAGTTAGCATATCCTTAGCCGTGTCAATGTCGGCAAGGGGTTGTAGCAGTGCTATAGTATCTGTATTTCCTAGCGCATTTTCGGCTAGATGCTGGAATAAGGTGTCTTGCAACCAAGGCAAAGCACTAAAAGTGTTTTTAGTAAAGGAAGCCTTTTGGACTCCTATAAGATATACGCCGCCATCGGTAGAAGGGCCTACTACCACCTTATGTTCTTGTAATTTGTCTATCGCAGTCCTAAGAAGATCTGTGGTAAGCAAAGGACAGTCGTTTCCAATGGAGACTACTTTGGTATATCCTTGATCATATAATTCTTGGAACGCATTGGCAAAACGTTCGCCAAAGGTATGGCCACGTTGCTTTTTTTCGTCAATCCAAACTACATCTACGCCACTTTTAAGCGCTATATCGGCAGTTTGTTTGATAAGGATATTAAAAAAATCCTGAGTTGCTGCTTGTTTTCCACTTCCAAAAAGTGCCTTTCTCTTGGCTTCCTTTTGCGCTGAAAGTGAGAATACTAATAGGGCAGTATCGTTGATTTTTTGCTTCATTAACGGACTTAGTCGTAAAAAAAATAAAACCTTAATTTATTTCCAAAAAAATAGTCGCCTTCTCTCAGAAGCGATACGCGCTGTTAAAATCGATAAAAAATTTCTTGAAAAAGGCAGTTCCGATCGCTCCAAAGGTGCGATAAATAGGAAACCACGATCCAAGGGTCGGGGGCTCTTTAGATTGAAAGGAATACCACATAAACTACCTCGGTGCATTTAAATCGCCACGATCGCGCAAAACCATCCTATAGATTCGCAAAACTAAGAAAAAAGCCTGTGCCATACTACTCGGATACAAGGCGACGTACTAAAATTAGACCTTAGTCCCTGAGGCAAAACAAACCAATTGGTAAACTAGCGCTACAAGGGAAGCCTTCTTTAGTACGATTTTTACTTTTGAACGAATTTTGAAGCGCTTCAACTTCTAATTTTCAAGAACCACGGATTTCATCAGTTCTTTGTTACAGACTTAACGGTCTGTTTTACCCAAAACCCAAATCTTATGGAAAAAAACCTAAAGCGCATGGCCACCATGCACCGCATGCAAATGACCGGATTAGCCTTGTTCTATCAAAACGGCTATTTCAACACCAGTATCGACGATATCCTAAAGGAGCTTCATCTTTCTAAAGGGGCATTTTACTACCACTTTAAGTCGAAAGAGGATTTTTTTATCAGTATTATTCAAAACTTGGTTGTGCAAAAAGTATATCATCTTCTGGTAGCACCTATCACCGGGAAGCAGGATCCCCTCTATGCCATTTCGAGTTGTTTTGACGATGCCTTGGAAACCGCCGAACACAACGAAATGGATAATGGATTTATACTCAGTAATTTTATCACGGAGTTTGGCCGAAAAAATCCTGAAATCAGCGGCTATCTTCAAGATATTTTAAAAATTTGGGAAGTAAACCTCATCACGGTGCTTCAGAAAGGAAAATCGGACGGGTATATAGAACGCCATGTAGACAGCGAAGCTGTGGCAACCTACCTTATCTCTTCATATATAGGTATTCGTACCCAAATGGTAGCCGGAAATTCGAAAATACTGCGGTATAAATACATGCAGCAATTACGGCAGTATTTCCGTGCTATTGCCGTAAGGCAGTTGGTGTAGGGGTGCTTGCAAGGTTTACAAACGTGTTTCGCTACACACGGATACCCCTTGCTTCTATTGCAAAATGGTTTCAATTTTTTGAACAACGGCGGATGGAGGTATTGTCTCCATGACCGTGTCATAGCCTGAGGGCATCTTGTTGCCGTAAACAGAGGTGGGAATCTGTGGAAATTTTTTTCGGTCGGCAAGCAGGGCATAGTGAGGGTCTTGTGCATACGGATAAAAGCCGGCAAACGGATGGGTAACCCCCCAAAGTGTGATTACCGGTACGCCGTACATAGCTGCAAGGTGCGCATTGCCGCTATCCATGGCCACCATAAGATCTACGTGGGAAATCAACGCCAATTCTTGCTCAAAAGAAAATGTACCGGCCGCATTAACACACCCGCTAAACTGATTGGCCCATTTTTGAAGTACGTCCTTTTCAATCGCGCCTCCTCCAAATAAAATTATTCTATACCGTTTGGTGTTTTTTAATAAACGAAGTACTTCTTCCATTAAGAAAAGAGGATACATTTTACCCGGAAAGGCAGCGAATGGTGCTATTGCTATCACCTTTCTTTTTTCAGTTCTGCCCAAAAATTTGCTGCTTTTTGGTGTCAAGGCTTGTTTATGGAGCACCGCTTTTGGCGCTAATTCTAAAGGAAAACCGGATTTACGAAACACATCGGCATACCTCTCGTGGGTAGATTTCAGCGATTGAAAGACCTTGTTTTTACCGCGTGTCAACGCCCTTTTTTCCGATCTTCCTTTGTCTATCTTTATAACGGTAACACCCCCCATTTTTAAAAAAACCCCCAAAATAGTACTGCGCAGTACGTTGTGCATATCCAAGACCTGCGTTATATGCTGCTCTTTGAGTTCTTTATAAAGCTTCCAAAGTCCAAAAACACCCTTATGCCGTCCTTTTACATCGGCACAGTACACCTTTACTTGTGGAATGGGGGTAAACATTGGGGCAAAAAAAGGTCTGGTAAGCACCGTTATTTTTGCACGTGGATATCTTTCTGTAAAACTTAGGATGACCGGCACCAACATGGCCACATCGCCCATAGCAGAGAGACGGATAATGAGCAAATGAGGGGTTTTGTCTGCTGTTTTTTTACTTTTGACCACGAAGGATGGGGTTTAGTTCCTCGTCGTTATACATTTTCATTTGTTTATAGACCTTCATGTATTTGTTGCCCGCCTCAATATCGGCCAAAAGCTGATCGATAGCTACTGAGAGATCGGTCCGTTGTTCTAACAAGACTTGCAGCTTTTTTTGACAAGCGGCCACATGAGCCGTTGTAGCATCCTCGCGGGCTACTTCTTCCTGCATATGGTATATTTTTAAGGCTAAAATAGACAAACGGTCTAGTGCCCAAGCCGGACTTTCCGTATTAATAGCAGCTGTTGATTTTATTTGAACTGATTGGTATTTTTCCAAAAAATAACTATCAATATATTCTACCAGATTGGTTCTGTCCTGATTGCTGGCATCTATTTTTCGTTTTAAATCTAACGCCGCCACCGGATCTATTTGAGGATCCCGAATAAGGTCTTCGTAGTGCCATTGTACGGTATCTATCCAGTTTTTTCGATACAATAGACGCGCAATAGGCTCTTCCTTTTCAAACGGATTGGTAAATGGCTGATACACATCATCTACCTTATGGTAATCCTGAATACTTTTTTCAAAAATAGAATACGCAAATGAGCTAAACATGACTGTGAGAGATTTGATACAAAGATACTTGATTTTTATGGGAATGCTATATTCCAGACAAAAACCAAAAAGGGAATTAAGGTGAAGGCCGTAAGTGCCAACTCTTTTATTCTAGGCTTTTTAAGGGTGTCTATAAAATTATTGAGAAAAATAGCCGCCGGAAAAAAGGTAAGCATTAGGGGTGCACCCGGGTTTTCGGTTTCCAAAAAATGAAGCATCATCCCCAAATAAAAAAAAACCACCAATAACCGCAGCATCATGATCCTGCCTAAGCCCAATTTGGCGGTCTTGGAAAAAACCGTTATCCCAATACTACTCATACATAGGAAATAGAGCATCCATTTTAGACTTTGCACCCAGTCAAAAAAATACCCGGCGGGCAAGGAGAGCGAAAACACATAATGCGCCCTGAGAAAGTTTTGATTTCCGGTAAGCATCATTATCGCCACAATGAGGAGTAAAAAAGTGGCGACAGACACCAGAGGTACTGTCCAATTTCTGATGTTTTTAGCATCATAAAAATAAATCGCAATAAATACCAACACCAAATACATTAACGCCCAATCGTAGAACAAACTGGCGATTAAAATCCACAGCGTAGCATCAAAAACTTTATGCTTCACCTCTTTAAGAGATTTAATGCTGATAATGCGCCGTATGGCCAACAACATAAAGAAATTGCATAATATCGCATTTCTATCGGCTATACTCTCGGGAAAAAGCACCACCAAGACCGCAAAAAACAAAATGGCATAGGAGTTCCCTTCGGTGATTTTATTACGAGAAACGATAAAATGAATCAAAAAAACACTGAACAGCAACACGGCCAAAACAAGCGTTTTAGTCAAAAATTGTGCTGATGTAACTTGCTGATCCAACAAAAAGAAGTGTACAAGGCTGTAGAAGGTAAAGAGAAAAACAAGTACGATGATATAATTTATGGGTTTTGTTTTTCCAAAAACACTTGAAATCATCCGCAGTTTTTATATTTTTGTAGTAAATATAAAGAACATGACCGCATTTTTTAAAGGGATCGAGGATTTATTTGTAAACTTTCTGTTTTTACCGTTTGATGCCATACGATCCATGGAGAACTGGTGGGGAGCCAACACATTGAATTGGGTGTTTATGTTGATTGGTTTTGCCGGAATGGTGTATTGGATGTTGCAATTGAAAGATTTTGATCAAAAAGGCGAAGAAGACAAATCGATCACGGCGCATTCCTATCTATAAATCGAACCCCAAGTCGGTGCGATAATACATGCCTTCGAAATGCAATTTTCCTATATTTTTATAGGCTTTTTGCAGTGCCATGTTGTAGTCGTTTCCAAAAGCGGTTACGGCGAGTACCCGACCTCCATCGGTGACTATTTTGCCATTGCGCATTTGTGTGCCTGCATGAAATACTAAGGCGTCTGTACTATTTTCAAACCCTGTTATTTCTTTGCCCTTTTCATAGGCCTCCGGATATCCTCCTGAAACGGCCATTACCGTAGTGGCACTACGCTCGTCAATCTCTAAATGAATGGTATCTAAGGTCTGTTTCGCCATAGCCTGAAAAAGCTCCAGCAAATCATTTTTGATACGGGGTACCACCACTTCCGTTTCCGGATCGCCTAAACGAACGTTATATTCAATAACAAATGGTTCCCCTTCCACTTTTATTAATCCAATAAAAATAAAACCAACATACGGTAAATTGTCCTTTTTAAGACCTTCTATGGTGGGTTTTACTATGCGCCGGTGTACTTTGTCCATAAAATCGGCATCTGCAAAAGGAACCGGCGATATGGCACCCATTCCGCCTGTATTTAGTCCGGTATCTCCTTCGCCAATACGTTTATAGTCTTTTGCCGTAGGCAGCACTTTATAATGCGCCCCATCGGTTAACACAAAAACACTCAATTCTATGCCCGACAAAAATTCTTCTATGACCACCGTAGTACTGGCAGTACCAAATTTGGCATCAACCAGCATGCTGCGTAGCTCTTCTTTTGCTTCCTGCAAATCGTGCAGAATAAGCACGCCTTTCCCGGCTGCCAGACCATCGGCTTTTAAAACATAGGGAGGTTTCAGAGCATCTAAAAACTGAAACCCTTGGTGCAAGCTTTCTTTGCTAAAGTGATTGTAGGCAGCTGTGGGAATCCTATGCCGCATCATAAATTCCTTGGCAAACTGCTTACTACCTTCTAAAGCCGCAGCGGCTTTTTGCGGGCCTATAACCGGAATGTGCCTTAACTGCGGATCGTTCAAGAAAAAATCGTGCACGCCATTTACCAACGGGTCTTCGGGACCTACCACTAACATCGAAATAGCCTCCTGTAGTACCAAGGCCTTTATGGCCTGAAAATCATTGACTCCAATCGCCACATTACTAGCTATTGCAGCCGTACCCGCATTTCCGGGTGCTACAAACAATTTATTGAGTTTTGGACTTTGTTTTAGTTTCCACGCTAAGGTATGCTCGCGGCCACCGGCACCAAGGATAAGAATGTTCATCATTAAAAATTTGCCCAAAAATACATTTTGCAGCGCAATTTACCCCTGTATCCCAGCGGGAAAAATGAATTCCTTTACAAAAACAAGAGTAGCTGTGAGTACAGCGGACTTTAATTGACTTTTTTTGGTCTGTTTTACGCTTTGTTACTCCTTACTTCTTGTTTCTATCGGCAAAATCTCGATGTTCGGTTTTTGTTAGTTCTTCTTGTGTAAGGGTTTTAAAGAAATCCCACGTTTTCTTCATGCCTTCGGCCCTTCCCACCTTGGGCTCCCAACCCAATAATTCTTTTGCCTTGGTAATATCGGGCTGGCGTTGCATAGGGTCGTCCTGTGGTAGCGGTTGATATATGATTTTTTGATTTGTGCCCGTTAGTTTAATTATTTCCTCGGCAAA
This sequence comes from Aurantibrevibacter litoralis, assembly GCF_034651555.1. Taxonomy (NCBI): domain Bacteria; kingdom Pseudomonadati; phylum Bacteroidota; class Flavobacteriia; order Flavobacteriales; family Flavobacteriaceae; genus Aurantibrevibacter; species Aurantibrevibacter litoralis. The sequence goes on from NZ_JAYEEQ010000010.1 coordinate 58,643, forward strand.
TTGTTTGATGGTGATTTCATGGGGATTGCCAATGTTTACGGGAGCGCTATAATCGCTCATCAACAATCTATAAATACCCTCCACCTCATCGTCTACATAACAAAAGGATCGGGTTTGCGACCCATCTCCAAATACCGTTAAATCTTCCCCCCGAAGTGCTTGTCCCATAAAAGCAGGGATAACACGCCCGTCGTTTAACCGCATTCTGGGCCCGTAGGTGTTAAATATGCGTACGATACGCGTTTCTACCCCATGAAATCGGTGATACGCCATGGTAATAGATTCCTGAAACCGCTTGGCTTCGTCATAGACACCTCGCGGGCCAATAGTGTTTACATTGCCATAGTACTCCTCTGTCTGTGGATGCACCAAGGGGTCTCCATAAATTTCAGAGGTAGAGGCGATAAGGATGCGCGCCTTTTTTTCCTTGGCCAAGCCTAGTAAATTATGCGTGCCCAAGGCACCTACTTTTAGGGTCTGAATAGGAATTTTAAGATAGTCTATGGGGCTGGCCGGAGAGGCAAAATGCAAAATATAATCGAGTTTGCCAGGCACGTGTACGAATTTGGTAACATCGTGGTGGTAGAACTCGAACTGTTCTAATTTAAATAGGTGTTCTATATTCTTTAGATCTCCGGTAATAAGGTTATCCATGGCAATGACATGGAATCCTTCTTTTATAAACCTGTCGCATAAATGCGATCCTAAAAATCCGGCGGCACCGGTGATTAATACTTTTTTCACTTAAAATAATTTAAATGGTTATGGTGTAGATTTCTACTCAAAATTAGGAACATATGCGACATGAATGCTTTTTTTCTGATAAACGACCCAAAAACCTAGGCAAGTACCCTATTGCTTGCTTAATGCGCCTTTGCTTCCATTGCTATGTTCTGTTTTCCTAAATTATATAATTCTTTTGCTACTGCGCTATTGATCATAGTACAAACATTACACTTTCGGAATTACATTCCGAAATTGTAAATGTTAATAGGCCTTTGCCTCCCCGGAAAATGCATTTAACACCGTTTGCACTATAATTTTAAGATCTAAAAAGAGCGACCAGTTTTCGATATAAAAGATGTCAAATTTTATGCGATTCTATTTCCACTTCTATATTTCTGGGCAGTATCTAAAAAAATGAAAAGTGTACGCAATTACCAACATTTTAGGATCTGGAATCTTTATTTTTATCAGAATCTCGTTCAAGGCCTCTATTGGCATTTTCATTCTTAGGAATGCCTTCTACGCGTCTTTTTATCTTATTTACTTTTCGCTTTAGTACAATTTTTTGCTTCAGCGTAGAAAAGTTGTAATTGTACTTAAAAAAAATATACCCCAAAAATATAACAACTGCTACTAGAAAAATCACCATTCCTAAATTTTTAGCTGTACTCCCTAGAATAATAAACAGTATAACAAAAAGAAGATTGAAGCAACCTATTATAAAACTAGCTTGTTTATGAGAAAGACCCCAATAATCAATTAAAACATGATGGGTATGGTTTCTGTCAGGAGAAAAAGGCCCCCTTTTATTGGCAATACGAATGGTAAATACCCTAGCTGTATCAAAAAGCGGAACAATTAAAATACTAATGGCTATTAATGGCGCATTTTCCAAAAGAAAAGGCAAATCTGTGTAGGCATGAGGTTTTAAAGCCAAGAATTTCAATGTTAAAATACTTATAATGAAACCTACAATGAGTGAGCCTGTATCTCCCATAAATATCTTCTTATCCGAAGACAAATTGAAACCTAGAAAAGCCATTAATGATGCATTCATTGTAATGCTAATCAAAGCATAAAAATATTCTTCCGTCAAATAAAAAATTGTTGTGTATATAACCATAATAACAATACCAACAATAGAAGCAAGACCGTCGATGCCATCGATTAAATTATAGGAATTTATGATAGTAATCATCATAAATCCCGCTATACACAGATAGAGATAATAGGGAATTTCATTTATATTGAGAAAGCCATTTAATGAATAAATGGTGAAACTCGGATTAACTAGGATAAAACTTACTGCCAAAGTTTGAGCAATTAACTTTGCTCCAGGAGAAAGGACAACCAAATCATCTTTGAGACCAACGATAAAAAGAATAGTAAGTCCCGGAATAATATACATTGCCTCATCGAAAGTATCGCGCCCTTTGATAAAAAAAAGCGCGAATATCAAGGTGTAAAAAAATGCAACACCTCCTAATGTTGGCGTTTTTAAATTATGCGAACTCCTATGATTAGGATCATCCATAAGTCTCTTATATTCAACAACTCCTATGATTTTAGGTATTGTTAAATACGTAAGAAGAAAAGACCCTAAAAAAACAAAAATGGCTGTTTCTAAAAAATACATGATAAATGCATTCTATTTACCTTAAATTTTATTTAAAACAATTTTTAAAAAAAATTGAAATAAATTTAGTTGTCTTGAGATTCTAGTTGGCTCTTTAAGCAATCTAAATAACCACTCTAAACCAAGTTTAATGATTACTTTTGGTGCTCTTTTTTTTTCTCCACAATATACATCAAAACTACCACCTAATCCCATGTAAAGTGCCGGATATCTCTTAATGAATTTATCCATTACAAATTCTTGCCTCGGGCTGCCCATAGCCACAAATACGATGTCTGGTTTTTCTTTAATTAATTCTAACAAAACCATGTTCTCATCGCCGTTGTTCAGGTATCCATTTCTGTAGCCCTTAATAATAACATTAGGGTACGCTATTTCTAATTTTGATACCGTTTTTTCTATAACTTGTTGCGTGGATCCCAACAGATAAAATGTTTTCGTTTTATGAAACTTTCTAACCACATCTAACCAAAATTCTGCGCCAGCTATTTTTACACTCCTAATACCCTTTCTTTTGAGTGCCAAAACAGCGCCTATACCATCCGCATAACCAATGTTCTTATTAATTATTTTATCCAATTCTTGATTTCTAGCATTTAATTTTTCAGCATTTAATGCAATCAAAATCTTTTTTTTTCCGTCTATAAAATTTAAAAAATCAAGTTTTGATTCAAACGGGTATACATTCTTATTATTGATCAGCATAATTTAGTAATATCTTCCTTTAGAATTTATTAAAAGTAGCGTTCTACGATAATTTTTACTCATCTCTATTTGCGTTTAAAAGAGTAGAAAAAAACGCAACAAAAGTAATCCCCGCATTCCGAATTAAATAATTTTCAAAAAAGCAAATCACAAATAGGGTTAAAAAAAACCATAAGTGAATAATTTGATCTGTCTTTATTGCATAGTTAAGGTTCCCCAAAAAAAACCATCCTAGCAAAAATACTGCAAATATACCCCCCTCTAATGCAAATCCAAGAAATTGATTGTGTGCATTATATCGATAACCCACGGAATGGGCCATTCCCATTTCTTCAAATTTGGCAGATAGCACGTCTACTTCCCCTCCGGCACCGTAACCCAATAAAGGTTGCTCACCTATCAATGCCAATGCAGCATGCCACCGGGCAACTCTAGAATCTCCGGTACCCTTTTTATTGTAATTTGTGCCTACTTCATATGACAGCTCCCAATTTAATTCGCTTGTCATTCTTTGATAAAAATAGGTTTTCCCAAAAAAAGCTACAAAAGCAATACCAAGTATAATACAGCTTCCTAAAACAACAGCAACCTTAATGGCTGTAGTATTAAAAAATTTGGTTATATTTTTCCAAAAAAAGAAAAGGACAATAACCATAAACATAAAAAATATAATTCTGGCGTTTAGAAAAAGGGTACAGACAAACAAAACTAAAAATACAATTACCCTAACTAGGGGTTTTCTTATGGGCGATTTAAACAACAATATAAGGAACGCCAACAATACGTACATCCCAAAATACGTTGGGTGAATATCTACTATTTTGGTAAATTCTTTGCCTGTATGATAATAATTAAGAATGTCTTTATCTATATAAAACAAGGGTCTAATGGTATAATATTTATATAGATTTTTGCTGATCAAAAAAATGGATGCGGCACAAACACCGTAAAATATCCCTCTTAATGAAAAATTTAATGACCGTTCTGATTCATCCTTTGATAGGAATAGAATTAAAATTGGGGCGACAAGGTAGCCTATTCGTCGTTCCAATGCGGTAAAAACACTACTTATATCGGCAACATATATAAAACTTAGTAATGTTGGTATAATAAGTATAATTGTGGAAAATTTTAAAGTCTTTATGTTTTTTTCGTCCAAGAATCTCTTTTTAGAAATTAGCAACACTGTTATAATTACAAAAAAAAGAACGAATGCTAAATTGCTGAATTTTGTAGAGAACGGCAGAAGCAATCCAAATAAAAAGGCAGTGTAAAAAAGACTAGTTTCTAGGCGTTTCATTTTTTTGTACATACATTAAACTAAAAAGTAACCCTATATAAATGCCAGCCATGCCTGAACTAAAAACATGTCCTGCGATGGTCGATATCGTAAGTAATACCACCGTCATTAATAAAACATACCTGGCGTAATCGTAGCTTTTATGCCTAGAAAGTTTTAATGCCCTATGCAGTAACAGTCCTATTAATAAAACAAACAAAAAGAGTCCAATGAAGCCGTAGGCAAAAAAGATGTCTGCTACGTCAATCTCCACAATTTTCCCGTCGTTTAATAGCTCATATCTGGATTGGCCAACCCCGATAGCCTTTTCCACCATACTATATTCTGTTTTATACGTAGCATAGGCATTTTTTAAAAATACATTTCTGTTCGATAAAACAAAGGTTAAAACATCCAATCGATCCCAAAAATAGATTAGTCTTGAATAAATAGCGCTCGTTTTCACTACTTGCCATGCCACTATGAGCACAACAGGCAGTATCAAAAAAACCGATAGTAAGATGCTCCTAAGCCTTTTAAGGCTTATGGTCATCGATGGCCTTCTAAGCGGTATAAGAAAAAATATAAGAAGAATACCTAAAATACCTGTTTTGGAACTTATGGTTATACCTACTACCAAATTGAGTACAAAAAATAAGAAATAGGCTCTTTTTTTTCCTGTAAGCCAATAGTTATAGGCAATGATAGAAACTAATACAATTAACAAGGCAGAGATTTCGTTTCCTGCAAAGAAGTATCCTTTACTCCCGATATTACCGTGTTCGTACATAGGATACCCAAGACCTACATATTTAAGAAAAACATTTATAACAACAACGATATAGGAGAATTTTACTAGTGAAAAAACCTTTCGCAACCTTTGTCTTAATCCATTCATGATAATTAGAACAAAAAAAAGAAAGCTATATAATGGCGTTAAGTATCTAAATATTTTGATGGTATCTGGTAGAACGGAACGAATATTACCTTTTATAAGGAATACTACAATTGTAGGGACAAACAACATTAAAGTTATAGAAATTGCTATTACAAGGAGTTTAGGCTTAAAACAAAACCTAAAAAAAATTAATAACAAAAGAATCATCTTAAATAATTGGGCAATCGACATTGGCATTATTACTGCACTTTTTAGTAGTAAGCCATTGAGCATATCAATAGGTAAAAGCAAAAACATTAGGAAGATAATAAGATCGTCCAGATATAATTTTTTACCCATTACCACATAATTCATTTAGTAATCGCACTTCCTCAATAACGGTTATTTTAATGTCTATTTTTTTCATATCATTGTTAGCATTCCTAGTTAATTTATAATAATTCGATGATGTATCAACTATAGATAGTATTTTGTTCGCAATTTCACTAGGGCTGCTTCCAAGTAAGCCGTTCACTCCATCTTTTATAAATTCAGGTATCGCCGTATTATTATTACTAACTGTTAACAGACCAGACGACATCGCTTCGCACATAGTTACCCCTTGCGCATCCATTCTTGTAGGACAAAGAAAAATACCATAATTAGAAAAAAAAGAGTTCATCTGATTTCTTTCTATAAAAGAATCCTTAATAAAAACTCTGTTTTCAAGACCTTCCTTTGATATTAATTTTTCATACTCTAATTTATAAAACCCTCTACCATAAATATCTAAAACAAACTCTTCTGGCAAATATTTCATTACCTTAATCGCGATGTCCACCGCATATTTTTTACTTGAAAGTGGTCTTAATGTAAGTAGCTTGATTTTTTTTTTATAAAGTTCGTGATACTTAAAGAGCATGGTATCTATGCCGTTAGGTATAATGTGATATTTTGTGAGCGTAAGAGATAAATTTGCCTCCAAATCTTTTTTCATCCAAATAGAAGGAAAAATAAGCTTAACGTTGTCACGATCCTTTGTTAAATTAACAAATCTTTTTATTTTGGGAATAACAAGGAAATCCTTCTTAAACCATTTCAAAAAATCCGATAATCGAAACCGAAATTCAAACATTCTAGCTCCATATTTTTGAACCTCGCTACCGTGCACATACATTGCAAAAGGTATCTTAGAGTCCATAATAAAAGAATACAAGGGCCAGCCATTAGAAGAACTCAAAGGATAAATATTTAACAAATGAAGGTACAATACATCAAAATCATCCAACATTAATGTCAACTTCTTAGACGTATCCTTTATAATTTTAATATTCTCAAATAAATAGGTTTCCGTTGTTTTCGACGGCACCAATACAGTTACATCTGCTCCCTGCTTGTGCATCTCCACTGCTCTCATATGAACAAACATATGGTTATAAGGATTGTTTTTGCTCGGATATCGGGATGTTAGTATCGCTATTTTCATTTACTTTTGATTTTTATTTGTCTTTCCGAAATTAATACCATTCCCACAAGAACGACCAAGTAAGAAATAGCGTTGGTAAGTACAGCCCCGAAAAGACCATATTTAGGCAACAGTAAAAAAATAGATGATATGCCCATAACAGCAGCTAAAAACATTACCATGAAGCGTTCTTTTTGCTTGTCGTATATAATCAAGAGTATCTCGTAGTTTGCGAAAATGAATCGCATTAAAACAATAGAAATAAGTAGCAAAAATGCGTTATACACGTTACTATCATTCTCAATTTTTATTAGCGTAAAGGCATAGTCCCTCAGAAAATATAGATTCACACAAATGAAAACACCTAATGCCATTACAGTGTATTGTATTTTTCGAAAAACGACCACCAAACCAGTGCCTCGAAATTTCTTTAGGTGCGTTAACACTACTTGGGCAACAGCAACCGTAACCATAAAAATGGGGGCTATCAGTACAAAAAGCGCTCGGTATTGCCCATACGTTCTAGCATCGACAACGTAGAACAAAATCAACAGACCTCCTTGCGTATATATAGCTGTCACAATTTCTTGAAGCCCAAAATATGCCCTGAGACCAAAAGCCTCAATAAGTTTTCTTGTTTTCCACGTTCTTAGGTTCGATTTTAAATAAAAAAGTGCCTTTCTTGGTGATGATAGAAAACAATATAAAAGCGTTATGCAATTTAGCCCTATAAGAACGCAAAAAATATAGCCTATTTCCAAGGAGCTCTCTTGGGCAAAAAAGGCATATCCTGTAATACTAAATAACAGTACACTAAAAATAACATATGCTTGGAGTTCTTTTTTGAATTTCCCAGCCCCCTTAAAATACGAAAATACTACTAAATTAAAAGACAATAAAAAACTTAATATAAGTCCATAAATGATGTACTCCCATCCCTTTATACCGCCAAAAAAGGGAGTTACTCCGAAATAAATTAGTAAAGCAACAAAAAATAAAACGGAAACAATGGTCAAAGAATAGAAAAGATGATGTGTTGTTTCATGGTTCTTGTTTGTATTGCCTATTAAAAATATTGAACTTCCGAAGGGCAGTACAGATAATACTATGTTTGACAATGAATACACAAATGAAAAGACACCGTACGATTCAATGTCCAAAAGCGCAATAAGTGCTAGGTTTAAAACCCATCTGGACCCAAATTGAAGGGCTTGCGAAAGATTGTTTAAAAGGATGTCTTTAAAAAAACGCATCGCTATAGATTATAATCAAAAACTACTCCCGCTGCCACTAAAATTAATTATGCAATGCCATAAAAGTTATTTATAGCACGCTACCTAAATTCTTATAAGGCTGAAATAAAAATTAAAGGAAAAAAACTGAAAACGCTATTGAAATAAACAGCATAAATTCAATTTTTTACCCCGCAAAAATCCAACACTACCTTATTTTGTGAGATCTCCAGGGTTTTAAATTCTTTATGCGCTACTAAAAACACAATAATATCTGCTTTTTCCGCTGCTTCCTGAAAATGGGTTAACTTAAACACCTTGTGGTCCTCTATATTGGGCTCTACAATATAATATTCCTCGTTGTTGGCATTTTGCAATACTTTTTGGACAATATATTTGGCCGGAGATTCCCTTAAATCATCAATATTGGGTTTAAAGGCCAAACCCATTAAAGCAATGCTAGGTTTTCGTCCGTGCCGCAATTCAAACTGAAGCTTCGCAGTTTGTACCTTTTCGGCACACCAAAAGGATTTATAATTATTTATTTCCCTGGCCTTACCAATAATCTGGGATTCCATGGGATAATCAGCTACTATAAAATAAGGGTCTACAGCTATACAATGACCTCCTACCCCGCAGCCGGGCTGCAAAATGTTTACTCTTGGATGCTTATTCGCCAAAGCTATTAATTCCCATACATCAATCCCCGCTTTATCACATATTAGCGATAATTCATTGGCAAACGCAATCTGCACATCTCGGGAGGAGTTTTCCACCAGCTTACACATTTCTGCTGTGCGGGCATTGGTGCCATGTAGTTTCCCTTTTATATATTTAGCATAAAATGCCTTGGCCTTTTCAGTAGAATTTCTGTTTACCCCTCCAATTACTCTATCATTATTCACTAATTCGAACATCACGTTTCCGGGTAATACACGTTCGGGACAATACGCTATATAAAGTTTGTCTTTTAGCTCGGGACGTTCACTATAAATAAGCTCCATCATTTTTTCTGTAGTCCCTATGGGAGAAGTGGATTCTATAATGTATAGGTCGCCTTCCTTTAAGTACGGCAAAACCGAATGGGTAGCGGCCTCCACAAATGAGATATCCGGCTCATTTTTATCTTTAAAGGGGGTTGGGACTACAATAAGATAGGTGCCCGCCTCTACAGGAGTAGTTCCTGCTATTAAATAGCCCTCTTTTACGGCATTGGCCACGGCTACATCCAATTCCGGTTCAACAATATGAATTTTACCTGCATTTATGGTCTCTACCACTTTAGGGTTAATATCTACGCCGTGTACATAGGTTTTATTCTGGGCAATTAAGGCGGCTGTGGGTAGGCCAATATAGCCCATTCCTATCATGACTACTTCCGGTTGGTTCATTTCTTGTGTAATTTTTTTTTTGATTATCAAGTGCTTTTGGGTTTTCACTTCATCACTCCGTAACTAATATTTTGCCATTATGAAACTATTTACATCCCCCTTAATCCCCCTTCAAAGGGGGAATTGGTATCTAGAATGTTTTTCTTCGCAACCATTTAACTTCTTAACTTGCCAATATGGTTAAGTTATTGCGTCATTAGATATATTTTTCAGAGTTAAGAACTTATTTCTAAAATATGGCTTACAATCTTGCTACAAGCCTTTCCATCTCCATAAGGGTTATGTAATTTTCCCATTTGCTCATAGGCCTTAGTATTGTTCAAGAGTAAAGTAGCCGCGCCAACAATTTTTTCTATATCTGTTCCTACCAATAGTACTGTTCCCGCATCTACAGCTTCCGGACGCTCTGTAGTGTCTCGCATTACCAATACCGGCTTTCCTAAACTAGGGGCTTCCTCTTGTACACCTCCACTATCGGTTATGATTAAATAGGATTTCTCCATCAGCCATACAAATGCCGGATAGGATAAGGGCGCAATTAAATGTACATTTTCTATTCCTTTTAAAAGCTCAAACACCGGCTTTTGTACGTTTGGATTTAGGTGTACAGGATATATTATCTGACAATCCGGGTGTTTTTCTGCTATCTCTTTCAATGCAGCGCAGATATTGATAAATCCTTGCCCATGATTCTCTCTTCTGTGCCCAGTAACCAGAATAAGTTTCTTATTTGGGTTTGTAAGTTCTTTTACAAGCTCTATTTCCTCATCTTTAAAGTCTTTTTGGTTTACTTTATTTACGCTATATAATAGGGCATCTATAACCGTATTTCCGGTTATTATGATACTGTCTTTATGCTTATTCTCTCTAATTAAATTATCCCTAGATGTGATCGTTGGCGCAAAATGAATATTGCTAACCACCCCGGTGACACTGCGGTTCATTTCTTCGGGAAAAGGCGATTGCATATTAAAGGTTCTTAATCCTGCCTCTACGTGGCATACTTGCGCCCCTGAATAAAATGCGGCTAGGCTGGCAGCCATGGTCGTTGTGGTGTCACCATGTACGTATACATAATCAGGCTTATAGTCCTCCAATATTGGCTTTAAACTGCTTATGATATCAGCGGTAAGCGTATATAAATTCTGATTAGGTTTCATTAAATTCAAGTCAAAATCTGGTATAATCTCGAAAAACGATAATACCTGATCCAACATTTCGCGATGTTGAGCAGTTATACAGAGCTTCGTCTCAAAATATTCCGAATGTTTTTGAAATTCCTTAACCAGAGGTGCCATTTTAATTGCTTCCGGACGAGTTCCAAAAATTATCAAATTCTTTTTTTTCATTTTTTTGTGTTAACTAGATTAGCTAAAACGCTATTCCTAGGTCTCTTGGCAAAACTACGATAATTATTGTTCCTTACAATTTTCGTAGTGTTTTTCAAGTTATTTGTTTCTATGATCTTAGATGCAAATTCATACCAAGTCATAGCCTCTCCATCGGTAAAATGATATATGCCAAATTGTTGGCTTTCTGATAGTATTAATTCCAAAATAAACGTTGCCAAATTACCGGCATGTGTGGGACAGCCCGTTTGTTCATCCGTAATTCTCAGTGTCTCGCCTCTTTTGGCTTTCTCTAAAATAGTGGTATAAAAGTTCTTACCATAATTAGAATATAACCAAGAGGTACGGACAATAAAATAATTGTTTAAAATTTCTGCTATGTGCTTTTCTCCTTCCCATTTAGATTTTCCGTATTCGTTTAAAGGGTTCGGAAGATCGGTTGTGGTATAAGGTGTATCCTTTTCGCCATCAAAAACATAATCGGTAGAAATATGTACCAATAGTACGTTATGATCCTTACAGGCCAAGGCTAAGTTTTGTACGGCTTCCGCATTTACTTGAAACGCAATTTCCGGTGTTACTTCGGCCTGTTCCACGTTCGTAAACGCAGCACAGTTGATGCAGTAGTGAAATTTACCGGTTTGTAATATCTGATATACTTTCTTATAATCGGTAATGTCTAAGGCTTTATAATCCACGAAATGAAATTCAAATCCACGGTATTCCGGTGCTATATCCCGAATACTTAATCCGAGTTGCCCTGAAGCACCGGTAACCAAAATTCGTTTCATGTCTTTAGATCTTTCCATAACGGTAATTCTAGGTCTTTTTTAGAAAGAATGGGGTTGATTGTATCCTTGCCCCAATTGATGTTTAATTCGGGATCGTTGTAAATAATACCTCGTTCCGATTCCTTGTGGTAATACGCATCGCACTTATAGGAAAAAATTACGTTCTTTGACAGAGCTAAAAAGCCATGTGCCATACCTTTTGGTATAAACACTAACGTCTTGTTTTTTGACGACAATTTTAAGGCCAAATGCTGTCCGTACGTACGGCTTTGGACTCGGAGATCCACAACCACATCCAAAATCTCCCCTTCTATAACCTGTACTAATTTAGCTTGCGCATGCGCTCCCGTTTGATAATGAAGCCCACGAAGCACGCCTTTCTTAGAAATGGAAATATTGTCCTGCACAAAATCTACCGGCTTCCCTACATACGCATCGAGCTTGCTTTTCTGATAGGATTCAAAAAAAATACCTCTACTGTCTTTGTAAATTTCTGGCTCTAAAATAATACATCCCTCTAATTGGGTTTTTGTTACTTTCAATGTGTTGTATGGTTATGTTGTTATCTAGTTATGTTGTAATGTAGCTAGGTTAATGTGTTCTTCTTTGTAACAGTATTACACCATAACTAAGCTTTTTCAATAATTGTGATTTTTACATCCCCCTAAATCCCCCTTCAAAGGGGGAATTGTTCCCGTGAATTCATTACTATTATGATAACCGCTTACTCTTTGATCAACCCCAACAAATAGTTACCATAGCCACTTTTCAATAAAGGTTGTGCCAAGGCAAAGAGCTGCTCTTTGGAAATATACCCCATGGTATACGCAACCTCTTCAATCGCACCAATTTTAAGCCCTTGACGCTCCTCAATGACTTCCACAAATTGCGAAGCTTGCATTAGGGAGGTAAACGTTCCTGTATCTAACCAAGCCGTTCCACGATCTAAAATGCGCACCTGTAACTTGCCCCTTTGTAGATACGCTTTATTAATATCGGTTATTTCTAACTCCCCTCTTTCGCTTGGTTTAATTTCTTTGGCTATAGTAACAACCTCATTGTCATAAAAGTATATTCCAGGTACCGCATAGTTTGATTTTGGGTGCTTCGGTTTTTCTTCAATACTTATCGCCTTGCCCGCTTCATTAAATGCTACTACGCCATAGCGCTGAGGGTCTTGCACGTGGTACCCGTATATAATTCCGCCATCCGGATTTGTACTGGTTCGTAAAAGATCAGACAGACCAGAACCATAAAAGATGTTATCGCCTAATATAAGTGCTACACTATCCGTGCCTATAAATTCCTGACCAATACGAAAAGCTTCCGCCAGTCCGTTCGGATTCAACTGGGACGCGAATTTAAAACTACAACCCAGCTGTGAGCCGTCTCCTAAAAGATTCTGAAACAGTAAATTGTCCTTTGGTGTTGTGATAATCAATAGTTCTCTTATTCCGGCCGACATCAAGGTTGCCAAAGGATAATAAATCATGGGTTTATCGTAAATGGGCATTAACTGCTTGCTCATCGCAAGTGTTATGGGGTATAGCCGTGTTCCGGAGCCTCCGGCGAGTATGATGCCTTTCATTTTTGTTGTGTTTTTATTTGGGTAAAGGTGAATTTTACATCCCCCTTAATCCCCCTTCAAAGGGGGAATTGTTGCGGTAATGTTGTTCTACTTAACAGCGAGATTTAACACCGTATTCCTATTTGTCCCAAACCACCCCCTTGATCCCTACTTTGACAACACTCAGTGCACGCCTTCAAAGGGGAATTGCTCCAGAGATGATCGTTTACCTCGTTATTTCATTACATTGTTTAAACGTTATTGTGTTGTTTATCATAATCTATTCCCATAAGTTCTGTTTCACAAAGGAAACTCCTTCGATGATGCTTTCGCTTACCCTGATATCGATCACAAACCATTCCCCCTTTGAAGGGGGTCGGGGGGATGTCGTTCCCTCATTTTATCACTTAAAATATCTATTTTATCCTTTAGTACCAATAAAACACTGAACATTTGCTGCTTTACCTCTCTATCGGATAGCCTCAAAAAAGTTACGCCATATTGCTCTAACTCATACTGTCTTCTATCGTCATATTTTTGTTTGAGGTCATGACTATTTCCATCAATCTCAATAGCAAGCCTAATCTCATGTGAATAAAAATCAACGATATAATTTAACATAGGAACTTGGCGGTGAAATTCTACACCTAATGCTTTCCGTTTCATTTGATTCCACAATAATACTTCCGCCAGGGTACTGTTTTTTCTTAGTTCTCTGGCGTATGCTCTAAGCTTGGGGTGATATGGTATTATTCTGTTTTTCATTGGTTTCCGATCTAACATCCCCCTTAGTCCCTACATCGACGAGGCTCTGCACAGGCCTTCAAAGGGGGAATTTAATCTAATCCCTATACTGTTCCTCATAATACTTCTGATACTCTCCGGAAGTGACATTATTTAACCATTCTGTGTTCACCAAATACCAATCTACTGTTTTTTCCAAACCTTGTTCAAAAGTTACCGAAGGTTTCCAGCCCAACTCTTTGTTGATTTTACTGGCATCTATGGCATACCGCAAATCATGGCCCGGACGGTCCTTAACGTACGTAATCAATTTTTCGGATGTCCCTTCTGTTCGGTTTAATTTGGTGTCCAAAATGCTACACAGTAATTTCACCAAATCAATGTTTTTCCATTCATTAAAACCGCCAATATTATAGGTTTCATGATTTTTACCCTTATGAAATATTAAATCTATGGCTGCCGCATGGTCTTCTACATAAAGCCAATCTCGGGTATATTTTCCGTCTCCGTAGACCGGTAGTGGTTTGTTTTCTATAATATTATTGATGAAAAGCGGTATTAACTTTTCCGGGAAATGATTGGGCCCGTAATTGTTAGAACAATTGGAAATTACATAGGGCAAGCCATAGGTTTCCCCATAGGCTCTTACAAAATGGTCCGAACTTGCCTTAGATGCCGAATAGGGGGAATTTGGGTCATATGGGGTCGTTTCGGTAAAAAGTTCTTCTGATCCTAGGCTACCATACACCTCATCGGTACTGATGTGATAAAAACGCTTTTTTTCGAATTTATCCTTCCAGAATTCCCTAGCCACATTCAACAGATTAACCGTCCCTATAATATTGGTGCGCACAAATGCTAAAGGATCCGTAATAGACCGGTCTACGTGCGATTCTGCCGCCAAATGGATTACGCCGTCGAAATGGTACTTTCTAAAGAGGGATTGCATCAAATCGGCATCCAAAATATCGCCTTTTATAAACGAATAATTCGCTTCGTTTTCTATATCTCTGAGATTTTCCAGATTTCCGGCATAGGTTAAAGCGTCTAAATTAACAATCTTATAGTCCGGATAACTGCTTACAAAACGCCGAACCACATGAGACCCAATAAAACCTGCTCCGCCGGTAATTAAAAGGTTCATAGCTTGTTGTTTTTGTAGGTATTAAGAAACCTATTTAACGAGAAAAGCCCTAGTAATAGCAGAAGTACGCTTAGTAAGCCTACCGGTACCCAAAATTTATAGCTGTTCCAAATTCCTTTTAGCTCTACGCCCCGTCTTGGAAAGGCCGAAATAACATTTAAAATACTCGATTTGTTGGCACGCTCTTCATTCAATTCAACAAGACCAGTTTTTAGTTGCTCCATTTTATTGATCAGTGCCAGTTCTTTATTTTCCTTGCCTCCATTTTCACCCAAACTTATACTTGTGCCTTGCATCGGTTTTTCGGCTTCTTTTACCATCACTCTTTTGTACAAAAGCTGTAGGGAATCAATCTCCCTAATCTGTTTTTTGTACAAGCTGTCTTGTAATTTAATATTGGTGTCGCTAATGTCTTTTTGCAGATTGAAATAGTCATTGCGTGAAATAGAACTAATGATGGAAGGCTGAATTTTTTTTGCGATGGAATTATCCGAAGCAACTACCGATATGGTGTGAAACCGCGCATCTAAAGAATTAAAGTTTTTCAGATAATTTTGCATGTCGATAGTCTTCTTGGTTGTAGAATCGAGACTGCGCACAAACTTGTCAAAAAGTTGTACTTTTTGATTCTCATCGGAATAGGACTCTATGGTAAACTTTTTAATGGTAGCTGCCTCCGACACTGAAATTTCTAAGGCTTCCGCTAATGCCAAAGAATCTTGAGATTCTGCCAACTCGCCATAAAACTGAATATTATTATACAACTGTTGAACGCTGTTAAAATTGGGTTCTATCACCATTGTGGATAGGTATTTCGGTTCCTTTATCATATCCAAATACACCCCAATACCTACACCTACAACACCTGTGATTAGAATTTTTACCATATGTTTTTGAATAAACAGTAAAAACCGAATCAATAGTGTAAAAATTCCAGTGATAATAGCGCCAAAAAATCTAAAAAGCTTCTTAAAGCCATTTCCGATCATTTCGAACAACTTGCCCAAATCTACCTCATCAGCGGCATTAGACGGCGTATTGGTTGGTGTTTGGTTTCCCATAGGATTACGAATTAAAAATTTGTTCTAGAATTTTTTCTGTGATTAAATAGGTAGGTTTTACCCCTGTCGTTCCCAATCCTCCGGAGGCCAGTGTGCTTCCTGTTTCCAACGGATTATCGGATGCGTAATAGGCATATCTTACTTGTACATCTTCCCGAATACTTTTACGGATTTTGGATGCGGCTTGAATTGCCTTTTGATAATGAACGCCTTCCATTTCTAACCCAATAGCTTTCCAGGTAGAGTCGTGAAAGAACTTTAAAATATCCTTGTTTTGTAATGAAGTTCCCAACACCGTAACCATATTTCCCTCTAAAACCTTAAGGCCTTGATTCCGGAAAAGGGAGGCGCTTAGTTCATTGTGAAACGGATAATTATCGGCAGTGCCTTCAAAAAAATGAGCCGTAGGGATCATTAAATCGCCTTTGCCTCCTTCTAAAATTCCGGCCTTTCCCATGATGGAAATAGATTGGACATTCAAAAATAGTTTTTGCCCTTTTTTAATTTTATAAGGTTTTAAAAATTCGTCTATGGTTTCAAAAGCTTGTTCGCCAAAGGCATAGTCCATCACAAAGAGAACCGGTTTTTGTTTGTCCGCAATTCCTTCGGGCAAATCATAACAGCAAGCAGATGGCCCTAAATTGGCCATGTCAAAAATCTGCACATCGATATTTGTGCCCGATACGTCGTTTATCGCTATCATACCATTCTTCTTGGCTACACCGGTAACCTTATTCCTTAAAGCCGAATTTTCGGGCAAGCTTAAGGCTTCATAGATTTCCAGTGACCCATTGGCATTAGGAAACTCTTTAGCTAGCGCCTTCTTAGCAAACAAGGAATTCATTACACTATGCATATTGGCGCTTATAATGTGTATGGGTCGCTCTAAAAGCCCATGTTGATGCAATGTGTCTTTTATAGTATTGGCCCAACGCTCCCCGTGGATATGATGGCCTAGCCGCTCCCGCAATAAAAGACTGAAGGTAATGGCGCGTTTGTTTCCTGTAGTCCGCTCTTCTATGGCCAGTGTTCCAAGCCAATACACAATGTTTAAAAAGCGATCGGGATCTTTTTTCGTAGCCAGTTTTTCGTAGGTTGCTACCGTTTCGCTATACGATCTTCCCAAAATATTAGAAGTATGAATTAAGGCCACTTCTTGTTCGGCTTTGGTGCGCTTTTGTTTTTTAAGCACCGCCTCCAATTTTTGCCAATCTCTTATGGTTTCCTTGCCGTCTTCGACCAAAACGCGATTGGCTATTTTCTGAGATTCAATAAAAAGAAATGTCAAATGGGTTAGAATGTCGTATATATCCGATCGGCCACGGGTAATCTCAATATTCATCTGCTCCTCATCAATCCGATAACAATTTCGCTTTCGTTTCGCCGGTATAATGGGTGTTATATGCGACTTCCCGTAGCCCTCATCAGAAGTAAGATTAATAAAGCGGCATTGTTCTATGCCTTCAGGGAGCCGCTCTAAGATGTATACCAGCCCATTCAACTCGGATTTTTCCTCGGCAATAGATCCGTAAATTTCCGGACGAAGTTGCAACAGCGCCTGCTTTAAGGTTTCTCCCGAAACCCCTGTGGGCTTGTAGAAGCCTCTGTTAAAGAGATGACGCATGGTAATGTACAAACGCTCGATAGCATTGGTAGATTCCTGTGCCCTTGTGGTATTGGCCGTTTTACCCATGGAACATAAATTCTTGCAAAATTACGAATATTATTAACATACGTCTCCTTTTGACATTTTGGCATTGGCAGGTACATACCGCTATGGGCGTCTATGGGTTTAGTCTATACTATATACGGATAAGGCATCGGCCAGTTTGCGATCATTAGCGAGCCTTTGCACCTTGTTCTGGCCTCCCAATTTTCCTATAGATTCCATATAATTTCTAAAGCCCCCTACCGCAACGCAGGTTATTTTTAAACGTTGTAAGATGCCCCCTTGTATCAAATCGAAATAATAACTGTTTTGCTTTTGCAATTGGTTGTCTAAAATGGTTGCAAACTTCTCCATATCAGTAGGTCGTTTTTCAAATTCTACCAACCATTCGTGGTACGGAAGTTCCTTATTTGCAGGAGTAATTTGTGGCGCCACGCTAAATTCATTGATCTGGGCATCTGTTTCACTTAGGGCAACGCGCATCGCCTCTTCTATTTCTTTGGCAATAACGTGCTCCCCAAAGGCAGAAAGAAAATGTTTTATGCGTCCGGTTACTATAATTTTGTAAGGCTTGGTACAGGTAAACTGCACGGTATCACCAATATTATACCCCCATAAACCGGCATTAGTAGAAATAATCATCACATAATTTATACCTATCTGTACATTTTCTAGGGTTAGTCGTTCGGGATTTGGCTCAAAAAACATATCGGCCTTTATAAATTCATAAAAAATACCCGAATTGAGCAGCAGCAATAAGCTTTTGTCTTTTTGCGAATTCTGATAGGCAAAAAATCCTTCACTGGCAGGAAACAATTCTATACTGTCTACGGGCTTTCCTAAAAGGTCTTCGAATTTTGCCCTGTACGGCTCATAGTTTACGCCTCCGTAAATAAACAACTGTAAGTTTGGGAATACCTCTGTTACCTTTTTTCCCGATCTGGTGTGTACCTTTTCAAAATACATTTGCACCCAAGAAGGAATTCCGGCAATAACAGTCATATCCTCGCTAAGGGTTTCCGTTACAATTTGGTTTACTTTGATCTCCCAATCTTCTATGCAATTCGTATCCCATGTGGGTAACCGATTTCGCTGTAAATAGGTAGGTACGTAATGTGCCGATATGCCAGATAAACGCCCTAATTTAATCCCGTTTTTTTCTTTCAATTCGGGACTTCCTTGTAAAAATATCATTTTACCATCTACAAAGGCTGCATTTCCGGTTTCATGGATGTAGCTTAGAATGGCGTCTCGGGCAGCGTCTATATGATGCCCTATAGAAGCTTTGGTTATTGGGATGAATTTTACTCCGGAGGTAGTACCCGATGTTTTTGCGAAATAAATAGGCTTGCCGGGCCAAAGAATACCTTCTTTACCTGCGACCACCTGATCCACATACGGTTTTAGTCCTTCATAGTCCCTAACGGGTACCTTTGCCACGAAATCGGCGTGCGATTGAATGTTCTTAAATTCGTGATCCTTTCCAAATTGAGTATTTACAGCCGATGTAATGAGTTCACGAAAAACCCTATTTTGCGTTTTAATTGGGGTATTTGCCCAATTTTTTGTTTTTAGAGCCACGTAACGGGCAAAATATTTGGCTGCAAAAGCTTTTAAGGACATGTTTTTTTATTTGAAATCTATATAATCTAAGGGATTTACATGATTGCCATTGCTCCAAAGTTCGAAATGAAGATGTGGTCCGGTGGTAAATTCGCCTGTATTGCCTACAGCAGCCAGTACTTCGCCCGCACGAACCGTTTCGCCCTGCGATTTGTTTAGGGAGCCATTGTGTTTGTACACCGATAGGAGTCCGTCTTTATGATCTAAAATAATGACATATCCCGTCTCAACGGTCCATTCCGCAAAAATGACAGTGCCATCGGCCACAGCTTTTACCGGACTGTCTTTGGGCGCCACAATATCTACCGCAAAATGCCTTTTATCTGCTTCGTAGGCTTGGGTTAACATGCCGCTTACCGGTGAAAAAAGCACCAGACCCGAACTTTCCGTATTGGTTTCAAATAAATTGTATTTGTCTTCTAGGGCTACTTGTGCCCTAAGTAAAGAGTCTTCACGAATGGGGGTAAGATCAATAGCCGATGGATCCGGTCTAAATTGCTCAAATAAAGAGTCTCTATTTATTTCATTATTGTCGATATCTCCCTTTAAAACTTTGCGAATATTATCCAAATACCTGTTGGTATAATTTAAAACGGTGACTAGTGAGTCTGTCCTGAATGTTAGTTCTGTGGCCTGCCGTTTTAATTTGGTAGACGAATAGCCCGGTATATATTCTCGCAAAGGCGTAAAAGCAATGAGCAATATAGTTAAGCCTATTAGGGCAATTATAAAGATGGTTCCTGTTACAAATACATTAAGGCGATTTAGTTTAAAGGAAATTTTTTCCTCAAAAGTACTTTCGTTTAGGATCACCAAACGGTACTTGTGAAGGAGCTTTCTTTTTATTTCCTTTCCTTTAGGTTGTTTACGAGCCATGATGAACAAAGATAAGCTTAGAATTGAAATTATAATCGCTTCCGTATTTTTTTTGACTTTTAATGTATTGGCTTTGATTTTACTACTAACCTATAATTAAATATGAATATCCGCGTTATTTAGTATATTAGGAACAAGTTTTTTAGTATATTTGTGATCCATATAAAATATATCGCATGACATCTTTAAACATATTTTTGGTAGTAGGCCCTTGGCAAATCGTAATTGTGGTGTTGGTCGTACTCCTATTGTTTGGGGGGAAAAAAATACCCGAGCTAATGCGTGGTCTGGGAAGTGGCATTAAAGAATTTAAGGATGCCTCCAAGGAAGACGACAAATTGGAAGAAAAAAAATAGCACTTATTATACGTACATTTGAACGTAAAACATCCTCAGCTGAGGATGTTTTTTTTGTTTTAGAAAGGCTGCCCCAATTTGGGATGCCTTTTTGAAGGTTTTTTCATCTGTAAGGTTTGTGTCAATTCCAAAAAAAATTGCGGCTTACAGTGACCCCCCTATAGCCCCTCACAGGCTTACTCTTAAGCCTGTAATGTTTAAAATCAGTTGCTTTACGACAAAAAGCAACCCTTTTACAACAAAAAAAACTGTTTGCCTTTAAGAAAATGTAAATTTGCCGTTACATAGTCCGTGTTAAATTACAGTGGAAACGGCCTATAGTGGTTTATTATATGTTTAAGAACAATATCACTTTTAGTATTCTCCTTTTCATGTTTCTATGGCATATCGCACCCGCCGTAAAGGTTTATGGTGCAGGGAGTCCTGAAACAATGATCGCCCATACCGAGAACTCCGTGTCTTTGCCCAGCCTTGCTTTTGAACGTGAGGCCAAGCGACATAACATTCGCTTTAAAAGCGTTAAGGCTATAGATAATGCTGCAGGGGGCTATTACACGGTGGCCGGGGTTTTTGGAAACCCAGAAAACAAGAATAAGGCTTTAAACCGCTTTAAGGCTCTAGGTTTTTCGCCGGGATTTATCCATGACACAAAAAAGAAATTATATTACGTATATCTTTCGTATTATGCTAGCGGGATGCTAGCCATTGAAGATTGTGCTTCCCATTACAATGGGAAGTATTCTGAAACCGTCTGGATTTTAAATATTGCCAATCAAAGTACTTCTATACATCGGGACAATAAGGATTCCTTGTCCGTAGCCTTCCCGGATGCACAACAAGAGCCTACTGCTGATACTTCTATTGCAGCAATTGCAAGCGTCGTGGAACCCAAAAATGATCCAAAGTACAACAAGCTCATTGCAAAAGCGAATAGTTATTTTGAAATTATGTGGTATGCCGAAGCAGCTAAACTATATGAAGAAGCACTTAAAGATAATCACAACAATGCCGCTGCGGAAATCGTAGAGCGGGTAGGTGATGCCCACTATTTTAACACCAACGTAGAAAGAGCCTATTATTGGTATACGCTGTTGTATGAAAATTATGAGGACAATCGCTCATCCAATACCATTTTTAAGTACGCCCAAACCCTAAAAGCTGCCGGAAAATATACCAAAGCAAAACGCCTCATGCGCTTATTTGATCGCCAAAAGGAATCCACAAATGCCACAAAAGATGCGGTTGCCGAAAATGTTGTGCTTGATGAGCTCCTTTTAGACAATGCCGTTTTGAAAGATCAGAAATTTGAAATTAAAAATCTAGATGTAAATTCTAAGTATTCGGATTTTTCGCCTGCGTTTTACGATACGGATGCCCTTGTTTTTGCATCTTCCAGGGATTCCTTATTCTTAAATACCAGAAGGTACAAATGGAACGATCAACCCTATTTAGACCTTTATGTGGGTAAAATAAACGAAGAAACTCAAGAAGTAAAAAGTGCCCTAAAGTTTTCAAAAAAAATAAACTCTAAATATCACGAGGCTTCGGTTACCTTTTCTCCAGACAATACAACCATGTATTTTACGCGCAATAACTACGGTAAAAAACTGCGGCGAGATTCAAAAGGAATTAACCATCTTAAAATTTACAGGTCCAAAAAAGTGAATGGGGAGTGGACGGAAGCCACAGAAATGCCTTTTAACAGCGACGCGTATTCTACGGGACATCCTGCCTTAAGTCCGGATGGAAAAATCCTGTATTTTGTCTCTGACATGCCCGGTTCTCTCGGGAAAACGGATATTTTTATGGTAGATATCTTAGACAACGGCACTTACTCTAATCCCAAAAATCTGGGGCCAAAAATTAACACCGAACAGCAGGAAATGTTCCCTTTTGTCACTCCTGAAAAATTATATTTTGCCTCAGATGGACACGACGGTTATGGTGGTTTGGACGTGTACCAAGTAGCACTGCCGGATGAAGATGGTTTTGGAGAGGTCTTTAATTTGGGAACGCCTATTAATAGCAATAGAGATGACTTTTCGTATATTGTAGATGAGGCTACGCAGAAAGGTTTTTTTGCTTCAAACAGGGATGGTGGCAAAGGGGATGATGATATCTACTCCTTCCAAAAATTGTTGCCTGAAGAAACGTCAACGCATGCCATCGAGGGGGTAATAACGGCTTTGGAGACTGGTGAAACCATGCCGAGAGCACTGATTACACTTTTAGATGAAAACAACATCAAAATCAAGGAATTACACAGCAATGAGGATGGTAGTTTTATGTTTGAAGATCTGGAAAGTAATACAAAGTACACACTACAAATTACAGCAGAAGGTTATGACACTGAAACTAGAGTGCTACAGACTGCAGAAAAGGGTATATTAACCGAAAATGTGGCGCTGAGAAAACTGCATGAAGAAATAATTGTAGAAGAAGGAATCCGCAAATTTAAAACCGAACATATTTTATTTGATTTTGATCGTTGGAATATTAAAAATGAAGCTGCCGCCGAATTAGAAAAATTAGTGCGCCTCATGTCCGAAAACCCCAACATGGTCATTAAAATTGAATCGCATACAGATTCTCGTGGTTCAAAAGAATACAACAAATACCTCTCCGATAAACGAGCCAAAGCAACCCGAGATTACATTATTTCGAAAGGTATTGCAACAAACCGTATTGAGAGTGCCATAGGCTATGGTGAAGCGCGTTTATTAAATGAATGTGACGGCAGTATTCGCTGTACCGAAAAACAACACTTACGCAACCGTAGGTCCGAATTTATAATTGTACACACCTAACTTCTTTTTCCATAACACAAGAGCAAACCCTCCCTTTGTAAACGGTGGGTTTTTTTATACCTAAGCACTCTTGTCTCTATGTAAAAAATGGGTAGACTGGCGTAAATAGTGTTTGATATAGCTCCGGATTTAGTATTTTTTATCTCATACGAATTGAAATTAGAGCAAATCAAAGAGGTGGGGTATATGTCGATTTTTTTTATGTTTAAAATGGATAAGTTATTTGCTTCATCCCCACAACATATATGTGAGCCAATGATTATTAGATTGGTCTTTCAAAACCAAGAAGGGGATAAACGTGTCTTTAAAATGGGGTTTCAATCTTAAAACAGCCGTGTTCTACACCGATATTCCTAGCAGAATTGCTCCTAAAAGAACACCTCTTTAATACATCCTAGGTTTCGTAACCTATTGGTTTAGATGGATTTTGCTATAGAGGAGCGGCACTAAATTGTACCGTCTTTAGAATGGCTTCCAATTCAAACATATAATCGCGTTTTTCTGTGGCTGGCGCAAAGGTGAATCCTTCTATAACGAGCTTCCGGTTGTTTTCCGGGTCGTTGATGATGTATGTTAAAAAAGGCCCCGCCATGGGATACCCATGTATTTCCCAAATTCCCTTTACCTCTACGGCCTTTTTTCCGCTTATTTCTGCCGGGAAGACATAGGGCGAAAAGGCCTTTTCTGTGATCATATAGGTCGTTTTTCCGGGCATATCGGGTCCGGGAATGTATTTTTGACCCATAGAATCGCGCATTTTTATAATATCCTGTACAAAAGTAGCATCGTTCTTGAAACTATGCCAGGGCATGGCGTAGACGATGATGTTCATTGTGCCTTTTTGGATCTGCCGATCTATCCACACAAAATTATCTTCTTGTTTGCCTACCCTATAAATGGAAGGAATATTTAGCGTAATTCCAAACTTTTCGCTTAGTGCAGTCTCTTTATTGAGTGATATAGTGAATCGCTTTTGGGCTTCTTTAAGCTCCAGATTTTTAAAAGAAGCGATAATTTCGTCTGCCTTGTCTTCTAAATTCTGAATAATTTCTTCCTCGGTACTTCCCTTTATTACAGCAATATATTGAGGAGATGCGTAAAGGTCTTTCTTTATATGCGCAATATTCAGCGTGTCTTTTTGAACAAACAATACCGATCTGGTATTCCGAATGGTGCCACTAAATACGCTTGGTGGCATTTGGTTTATGGTAAACAAAGGTTCTTCCCAAGTAAGACCCAATACAGGTGCTGCAAAATGTTCTCTTAGCCTATCACCGACTGTGCCTTCCCAAAGGACATTGTCTATTACGATGGCGACTGAATTAATAGCGCCTATAGATCCGGGTAAATAACTTTTTTTGTCGCCCTCCTTACATGCTGTTAAAAGCAACATAAAGACAGCCAAAAGCGGTACGTGTTTTTGCATAAGGTGTGGTTTTGAAAACGATTAACAACTGCACAGCTTTAGTTTTGTGCCTGGTTTTATATCGTTACCACTAATACCGTTCCATTCTCGTAAATTATCAATAGAAATTCCGGGATATTTTCTAGAAATAGTCCATAATGAGTCCCCGTTTTGTACGGTATGAACTTTTACGTCGTTCGCAATGGCTGTATTTGCAGGCCTTGCAGATGCCTCAGAAGCGGTTTTAACAGGTTTTGGCGTGCCGTTTGCATATATCGTTAGTCGTTGGCCTACGCGAATGGTATTACTACGCAATCCGTTCCAATCTTTAAGGTCAGATACCCGCACCCGATACCTATCGGCAATTTTACCCAGCACATCGCCGCTTTGCACCCTATACCGGATCGGATTTCCTTGAATCTGTGCTTGTTGTGGGGCTATGGTTTCTTCCGATTTCAGCGCCTCCTTCACATAGGCATAAATAGCCTCCTCATTAGTAACAAATTTCCCCATCGACTTAACAGGTAAGCGCAGCGCATAATTTTTATTCGCTACATAGGGGATTACATCCAACCTGTAGGAAGGATTCAAAATCTTCAGTTCCTCTACATCCACATCAACCAAATCCGAAATTTGTTGAAAGGTTATATTGCTTTTTACATGAATGGTATCGGTTTCAAAATAAGGACGGGCAACCGGCTTACCCTTTAACCCATGCTCTTCGGCATATTCAAAAATATACATCATGGCCAAAAAGGCAGGCACATACCCGGCGGTTTCTCTAGGTAGGTTTCTCCTAATGTTCCAATAATTGGTATATCCTCCAGATCTTCTTATGGCCTTGTTTACATTGCCCGGACCTGAATTGTAAGCTGCCAATGCCAAATCCCAATCGCCAAAAATATCATATAATTTGGCCAGGTATTTACTTGCTGCTTTGGTGGATGCTATAGGATCACTACGTTCATCTACATAACTATTTACATCGAGTTTGTACATTTTGCCCGTGCCGTACATAAATTGCCAAAGTCCTGTTGCACCTACTCTAGAACGAGCTCTTGGATTTAGAGCCGATTCAATAACTGCCAAGTATTTAATTTCTAAGGGAATGTTATGCCGATCTAATTCTTGCTCAAACATGGGAAAATAGAACTGACTCAACGTGAGCATACGTTCTAAAAAATCGCGTTTACGCGTTAGAAATGAATTTATAACGTTCTCCAAGGAGGGATTGTACACCACGTTGAAAGGTGTTTTTTGGTTGATTTGTTCTAACCGAAGTTTAAGGGTCTCTGTATTTACATTAGGATGATATACAGAATCTATTTCCAGTTGTGCTATTTCTTCATAGATTACCTCAAAAAGTGCTGTATTAGTTACCATTTCCTTCATCCATAGGCTGTCGTACTTAGCCGCTTCCGGCAGGTCTTGAAGGTTGAATTTTTTATCCGATGATGCGGACGGGAAAATTGATGTTAGCGGTACTTCTTCAGATTCCATAACTACCACTTGCTCAACACTTTCCGTGTCTACTGCCAAGGTGTCTTTTGCAACCAGTACTGCTTGTTCGCTTTCAACGGACGCAACAGGCGTAGATGGAGCGGTTTGGGAATAACCATGCCATACGAAAGCCGAGACTATAAGAGTAGAAAAAAACGGTTTGTGATACATCATAGGGCTGTTATTAAACTAAATGAGGATAACGAAAATCGCCTTTTTTTCTGAAATACTAAAATTTAATATCGAAAAAATGCGCAAATACGCAATGCCCCGTTTATCGATAACGCCTTTATCCTTCTAATATTGCAGCGATACCGGGCAAGATTTTACCCTCTAGACTTTCCAGCATGGCACCGCCACCGGTTGAAACATAACTTACTTTGTCTTCAAAGCCAAATTGCTTTACCGCCGCTACAGAATCACCACCACCTACTAATGAAAATGCCCCGTTTTGAGTAGCTTCATCTATATAATTACCAATAGCAATGGTTCCGTTGGCAAAATTTTCCATTTCAAAAACCCCTACGGGGCCGTTCCATAAAATGGTTTTAGAAGCAAGTATTACTTTTTTGAAGTTTTCTAAGGTCTTTGGTCCTGCATCAAGACCCTGCCAACCCTCCGGTATAGCATCTACCGGTACGATTTTGGTTTGTGCCGAATTACTAAAGGCATCTGCCGCCAACACATCTACGGGAATATGTACGGTTACCCCTTTTTCTTTGGCTTTTTCCAAAATCTCCAACGCCAGTTCCATTTTGTCATCTTCACAAATGGAATCGCCTACTTGTCCGCCTTTCGCTTTAACAAAAGTATACGTCATTCCACCTCCAATAATTAGATGATCTACCTTGTCTAAAATATTTTCTATGATGGTAATTTTTGAAGATACTTTAGCACCCCCTAAAATAGCCGTTATGGGTTTTTCGCCCGTGCGCATAACCTTTTCTATAGCTTCTATTTCATTAGCCAGTAAGTACCCGAATGCCTTTTTACCCGGAAAGAAATTGGCAACAATAGTCGTAGAAGCATGCGCCCTATGCGCGGTACCAAAGGCATCATTAACATATATATCCCCTAATTTGGACAGCTTTTCGGAAAAATCCTTGCTACCTTCCTCTTCCTCTGCATGAAATCGTAAATTTTCGAGCAATAGGATCTCACCACTTCTTAAATCGGATACTGCATTCTCGGCGGTTCTTCCTATGCAGTCATCTGCAAACTTCACAGTAACGCCTATAATCTCGGATACTTTGGCGCATATATGCTTTAAAGATAAATCGGCACTACGTTTACCGTCGGGTCGGCCTAGATGACTCATTAACACCGCACTACCGCCATCTTCTAACACTTTTAGAATGGTAGGCTTGGCTGCTTCTATTCTACTGGCATCCGTAACCTCAAAATCTGCATTAAGCGGCACATTAAAATCTACCCGAATGAGTGCTTTTTTGTCTTCAAAATTAAAATCGTCTATCGTTTTCATCTATTTAAAATAAATTTATTTCTATTATCATGCGTCAACCAAGCCCGGTGCGGAAAAGGAACGCCTATAATCTTGCTTTTTGGCGTTCCATTTTACCCTAAACACGCTGTTGCTATTTTGTCTATTTGCAAATGTAAAGATTTATGCAGCGCTTCTAAACCCCAAATTCATAATATTTATGAAATTGTATTTTTTAATGATGCGTCTTTGTCTGTGCCGAATATCTTGGTCGTACGTACTATTATAGATTTATATTGAATCCTATTGCATCCTTTAATGCTTCATTATTGGGGCTTTATGCCGTTACTAGCAATCTATCTGAAGATTAAATTTTGGTGCTGCTCCTTCTTAAATAAAATAGTACCCAGAGTACGGTCTATTGCCGCAGCGCACCTTATAAATGCTAAAAAAAACTATCTTTGACTTATGTTGTTTCGTGATATTTTAGGTCTGGATCATATAAAAAAGCACTTAACCACTAGTGCAGACGCCGGGCGCATTCCCCATGCCCAAATGTTTGTGGGTGCGGAAGGTGTTGGCACACTGCCAATGGCACTGGCTTATGCACAATACATTCTGTGTAAAAACAGTGAAGCAGAAAATACTACCGGCAACGAGGCCTGCAATCTAAAGTGCTCGCATTTTTCGCACCCCGATCTTCACTTTGCTTTTCCCGTAGCCAATACCGAAAAGGTAAAGTCGCACGCTGTAAGCAATCATTTCATGGGAGATTGGCAGCTCTTTTTAAAAGAACAGCCTTATGGCAATCTTTTTGATTGGTATCGCCACATAAACATTGAAAAAAAGCAGGGGCTCATTGGTGTGGATGAAGCCCAAGACATTGCGCGGAAATTAAGTTTAAAGTCGTATGAAGGCGGCTGGAAGGTGATGCTTATTTGGATGGCCGAAAAATTGAATACGCAAGCTGCCAACAAGCTTTTAAAACTTTTGGAAGAACCGCCTGCTCAGACTTTATTTTTATTAGTTGTAGAGGAGGAGGAAACCCTACTGCAAACCATACGCTCGCGTTGCCAGGTACTTCATTTCCCTCCTTTAGCGGATCAGGTAATTGCACAAAAATTACAGGAAAATGGATTACCATTGGATGAAGCAATGCGCATTGCGCACGAGGCCAACGGGAATTACAACAAAGCTTTAGACCTAATGCATAAGGACTCCGAAGATCTCGTTTTTGAAAAGTGGTTTGTACAGTGGGTTCGCAGCGCTTTTAAAGCTAAGGGCAATAAGGCTGCTATTCATGAGTTACTGCTTTGGAGTGATGAAGTCGCCAAAACAGGTAGAGAAACGCAAAAAAAGTTTTTGGTCTATGCCCTTGCCATGATGCGGCAAGCGCTGCTTCGAAATTATAATGCTGAGACGTTGGCCTATATGAAGATTCATATGGAAGGATTTCAGTTTGAGAAATTTGCCCCATTTATACATGAAAATAATATTTTTGGAATTGTTTCCGAAGTAGAAGATGCCATGTATCACGTAGAGCGAAACGGAAATTCCAAGCTTATTTTTACGGATTTATCAATTAAATTAACGCGGCTATTACACACCAAAGCCTCTTAACACACGCTAATGATGATGACTACAATCTTTAACAATGCCACCGAAATTAGTATATTATTATTTCTATGCATCACTTTTGCACAAAGCGGGATAGATAAAATAATAGATTGGGAGGGTAATTTGAGTTGGTTAAAAAGCCATTTTAAGAAAACCATTTTTAAGACTTCCATTCCGCTCTTGTTGGGAATCCTTATTGTCTTAGAAATGGCCTCGGGGCTTTTGTCTGCGCTTGGTATCGTAAAATTAGTTTTAGATGGCACCCAAACTATAGCCCTGTATGCTGCTCTATTCTCGGTGTTTTCGTTTTTACTATTGCTCTTAGGTCAGCGCATCGCTAAAGACTACGATGGCGCTCGTACTATTGCTATCTATTTTATACCCGCTGTATTCTTGCTTTTTCTCTTACAGCACGGAACCTAGATAGAACTAAAAAAGGGAAGCGATGTACTTGCTTCCCTTGAAGTATAGAACACATGCTAGTTCCTATTTCTTGTATTTTTCATTTAATAGTTTGGTGATTTCTTCGGTAAGGTTATGGGCTTCTGCCCCATAGAGCACACTACCCCCATCACCGCCACTTAAAATATAGGCATATCCGTTAGCCTTTCCGTAAGCACTAATTTCACGCTTTACCTTACTCACCATACTATCGATCTCTGTCTGATTTTCCTGCTGTAATTGCTGCTCTTCCTGCTGTAATTGTTGTCCTATCATTTGACTCCTTTGCTGTAGTAACCCGTATTCTTCCTGAGCTCTGTTTTGTGCCATACTTTGCGCCCTTTGTTGAAAAGCTTGTGCTTCCAACTGAAAACTCTGTGAGATACTATCTCTCTTTTTTGTAAATTTTGCCGCCTTTGCGTTAAACTTGGTCTCCACATCCACCTTTTCTTGATACGCATTAATGAGCTTTACGTTATCTACATAACCTATTTTTTCTTGCTTGCATGCAACGGCTAGAACGATGGTAAAAGCCAGAACTATATTTTTCATTATTTTAAAATTTAAAGTTGCGCAAAAGTATGAAAGCTTTTTTGATTATTTCATGACTAAGGCACGTAATACCATTATGGATTAAAGGCGCCCTTGAGACAGGTTTTATTAAACATAATTAAATACTATAATTTACCATTATTAGTATAGTTTTACTCTATACTCTTGGCCTATGTTAAAGCGCATTTTACAGCGTATTGGAAAATTTGTGTGCCAAGGTATAGTCTTATCAAAAAATACCCCTAGCAACGCTCTTAATCCATTTTTTGGTGTTTTAAAATGTAAATGTGAGAAGAAAACTCCCCCGTGTACCATCCTTTGATATTGGATTTGATCCCAATCCAAAACGCATTAAGATAATTGGATTTACCCGTTTTGTACTTCTCCGAAAGTAAGGCCACATAAAAGGCGTCTAACCACATAGGCTTAACAGAAATTACTTCCATACCGTGCGATTTAAATTTCCTTTCAATAGCTGTTCTGGAAAAATGCCAAAGATGTCGTGGTGTATCATACCCTGCCCAAAAGCTTCCGTAAAATTGAGCATCAAACGATTTATAATTAGGTACGGCTACTACAAGCGTTCCCCCTATTTTTAAGCTCGATACGATTTTTGTAAGTTGTGCCTCAAGATTAGGAAGGTGCTCTAAAACATGCCACAGGGTAATACAATTATATTTGCGGTAACCAATAGCCTCGGTATGGGATGCAAGGGTGACCCCTTTTTGTAATGCTTTTTCTCTGGCCCCTTCATTGGGCTCCACGCCTGCAATAACCCAACCTTCTTTTTTGGCTGTCACTAAAAAATCGCCTGTGCCTGCGCCAATATCTAATACACTTAGATCACCTTTAACGTACCGTCGTAAAAGTGTCATTTTCCTTTTTAGATTGATTTTTTTTGCAAACTGGTATGCCTTTTCCAGTACGGATTTGGATGCATCGGTATGTGAAATATAGGTTTCACTTTGATAATAAGGCTCTATAACTTTGGGCACCGGTTTTGTCATCAACATATCGTTATCCGGATCCTGCCATAATTCAAAATCCTCTTGGGTAACAGCAAAGTCCTTGGTGCGGAGATACAATTTCATTTTTGGTATAATTCGTAGTGTTTCACTCTTGGGTATGTCCTGAAGGCTCTGATAGACATGTATTCGTATTTTGCGATTTGTTCCACGTGGAACAAGTGGATTCCTAAAAAATTTCTAATGCCACTATTAACGCCCCATATATACTAGAAGCACACTGATGTCGCTAGGGGACACCCCACTAATACGGGAGGCTTGCGATATGCTTGTTGGCTGAATCTTGGTAAGTTTTTCTCTAGCCTCGAAAGACAAGGATTTTAATTTTGTGTATTCAAAATTAGGCGGAATACGTATATTCTCTAATCGTTGTAGTTTGTCGGCATTATTTTTTTCTTTCGCAATATAGCCCGAATATTTTATTTGAATTTCTGTTTGTTCCAGCACCTCATTTGAAAGCTCATTCTTGGCTATGTAACCATTTACAGTGTCCAATTTTTTCAAATGTTTCATCGTAATTTTGGGTCGCGCTAAAATTTTGAATATTTTGTCACCCTGATTTACTTTAGCAGATGCTACCTCTTCCAATATGGGGTTTACCTCTTCGGGTTTAAAACTAGTCTCTTTAAGATAGTGCACAAAAGCCACTGATTTACGTTCCTTTTCCTCCATTCTACGCAACCTATCTTCTGTAGCTAAACCAATTCTATATCCTTTGGGCGTGAGTCGCACATCTGCATTATCCTGTCGTAATAGCGTTCTATACTCCGCACGAGATGTAAACATCCTATACGGCTCTTCCGTGCCCTTGGTGATAAGATCGTCTATTAAAACCCCTATATACGCCTCGTCTCTACTTAGCTCAAACGGCTCCTTATTATGTACTTTAAGATGCGCATTAATTCCTGCCATTAGACCCTGACACGCCGCTTCCTCATAGCCCGTAGTTCCGTTAATCTGACCGGCAAAATACAAGTTTTCCACTAATTTTGTTTCAAGGGTCTTGCGCAACTGGGTAGGTGGAAAATAATCGTATTCTATAGCATAGCCTGGTCTAAAGAATTTCACCTTTTCAAAACCCCGAACCGCTCTAAGCGCCTTAAATTGAACTTCTTCCGGTAGCGATGTGGAAAATCCATTTACATATACCTCTACGGTATTCCACCCTTCGGGTTCCACAAATAATTGATGTGCCTCTTTGTCCGAAAATCGGTTAATCTTATCTTCTATGGACGGACAATACCGAGGGCCAATACTTTTAATGCTGCCATTAAACATAGGCGACCGATCAAAACCTTCTCGTAACAGTTCGTGTACCTCCTTACTGGTATGCGTCAAATAGCAGTCGCGCTGAACACTCAAGACCTGACTATCTAAATACGAAAATTTCTCGGGCACCGCATCACCGGGCTGTGGAATCATCACACTAAAATCAAGAGACCGTCCATCAACTCGAGGGGGCGTACCCGTCTTCATCCGACCACTTTCAAATCCAAGCGCTACCAATTCCTCAGTTATTCCGGTAGCCGCCTTCTCCCCTGAACGACCTCCCCCCAACTGCTTCTCTCCTATATGTATTAATCCGTTTAAAAATGTCCCGTTCGTTAGTACAACTGCACGGCCACGTATCACGGATCCTAACGAAGTACGTACCCCAACGACATGTCCCTTTTCTATCACTAGGCCCTTTACCATTTCCTGATAAAAATCGACATTTGGGGTCGCCTCCAATGCTAAACGCCATTCTTCTGCAAAGCGCATTCTATCATTTTGTGTCCTAGGACTCCACATCGCAGGTCCTTTGGATTTATTTAGCATCTTAAACTGTATAGCGCTTTTATCACTAACAAGGCCGCTATACCCCCCCAATGCATCAATTTCTCGTACAATTTGCCCTTTTGCAATACCGCCCATAGCCGGATTACAGGACATTTGTCCAATAGTTTGCAAATTCATGGTTACCAATAAGACTGTAGAACCCATATTTGCTGCAGCAGCAGCCGCTTCTGCCCCGGCATGACCAGCCCCTACCACAATTACATCATACGTAACATTCATCATAACCTCATAGTTCCACGTGGAACAATTCTATCATTTCATTCTCCTTTATTCGCATTTCCTTCTGCTCTTCTTTCGACTTATCCTTGTAGCCCATCAAATGCAGTATACCATGAGCCATTACGCGCAATACCTCTTCATAAAATTGTGTGTCAAAGGTTATGGCATTATCCTTAACCCTTTCGATACTAATAAAAATATCCCCGCTAAGTTCATCGCCGTCCACATAATCAAAAGTAATAATATCGGTAAGTTCGTCGTGCTTCAAATAGTGTAGATTAATAGAATGTAAATAACGATCATCACAAAAAACATAATCTATCTGTCCTATAAATTTACCCCTGCCAACGACATAGTTTGTAATCCACTGAGCTACCTTGGCTTCGTGATTTAATCGAAACTCGCATTCATAATGACAATTAATCATCCCCCTTAAAATAATCTCTCACTTTATCCTGAAAAATATTTTGCAAAGGTAATACTTGCCGTTGTAATACCTCTATTTGATTTTGATAATTCCTAAAAAACTCAGGCGCCGATCGTCCAGAAAAATTATATTGTAATAGATTGGTGTTGCTTTTTCTTTCCTCCTCCTCACCTTGTTTCAATTGCGCATCCTTAAGTTTTAATAATTCATATTGAATCGTGTTCATTTTTGCTATGCTTTGAAAAGTAACCCCATTTTCAATCAAATTATTTTGAAAATCTTCCATCTGTTCAATTAATTTTTCGCCAATCTTACGATCATCCCCATTGATCATATTCTGTAACTGTTCCTCTAAACGCTCTTTTATAAACTGTTGTTCCTTGTAGATCTCGAATACCTCCTGGGCTCGAATTTCCTCCCCGGTGGCTCCTTCTCCGTGTTTGTATTGAGATCCCTTAGTCCCTTCGCCTTTACCTCCCTTTGTGCCGCTTCCCTCCTTACCGTTTTCCGAATTGCCCTTACTGCCCTTTCCTTCTCCCTCCTTTTCTCCAGACCCCATTTGGCCCAACTTCTTTCGCAATTCCCCTTGCCCTTGAATAATATCGGGAAGTTGAAAATTGTTTCCCTGACCCGAACCCTCACCTGATCGTAAACTCTGTTGCATATTCTCTAGAATAGTAACTAAAAAGTCTGCCAATTCATTAGATGCCGTAATCACATATTGCTGATAAGAAACCCCCTGATACCATTGTCCTTGTACCAATCTATCTATGGAACGGTCGATATTATAGTACACAGCACCAATTTGTTCGTTTACAAACTCGGACAACTCCGCTCTTCGTAAAGACAGTGACAACAAACTGTCATCCACATGTTCGAAAAGTAATTTTAGCTCCTGCTGCTGCCTTACCGCACTAGATAATCGATTTTCAGATAAACCTTCATTATTTAAATATTCATATAAACCCTCTTGTTTAAAAGAGAACAAAACCAAATTATCCAGTATCTGCCGCAACATCGCCGCATCCTCCGCCATCGTAGCTTCACTATCCCCGCTAGAACTACTACCCAATTGCTCACTTAATTCCTTCATCTTATTGGCAGCGGACTTCTGCTTTTCATTGGCTCTTTTTTGACTAGTAGCATCACCAGTGCCTTGTTCCTCCTCTTGAAGTTCGTTTAACGCATCCTTTTGATCCTCTCGAATTCCATTTTCCAACACCCCATTATCCGGCAACTCCAAAGGCTTTTTTAGCGACCTGTTATCCTCACGTAACTCGTCTATTTCCTTCTTAATCTCAATAAATGAGTCATTTAGAGTTTCCTGCTCTTTAACCTCTTTATAGCTCGACTCCTTTTCATTGGACAAAATTTCCTGTTGTTCAGACAATTTTTCCAATTCCCGAGCGAGTTGCGCTGATTTTTCGGAAACGTAATACCTTTTGGTTAATTCCACCAACTGTTCTAATCCCCTTTGATTATTCTTCTGTTTATTACCCAACTCATCCAGCTTCTTTTGTAGCTCATCCTTATTCATTTTCTCAGCCAACTGCTCTAATTCCCTTAACAGCTCCTGATTCTTTTGCGCCTCCATTTCTTGACGCTCCAAACGCTCCTGAAGAAGCTCATTCAATTCGTCCTGATTACTATTCTTAGCTAAACTTTCTTTGATTTGTTTGCTAAAATTTTTCATGAGCCCCTCTTGTTGCAACTGCCGTTCTAGATATTCCTTAATTTTACGTTGTTCATTAAAAGAAAGAATTCTATCCTCCTTTTGATTCTTTCTGAGTTCCTCTAATACCTCAGTCTGCTCCAAAATGCCCTCTTTACTGTTACTAAAATTCTCTAATAGCGTTTGCCTAACATCTAACTCTTTCTTATACAACTCTTTATCGGTATAGATGCGCTGTTTAAATACCTCCGTACGTGACGCTTTTCCTCCACGTATACCATCATTATCCGTAACTTCAAAATAGAATTCATAGGTTGTATCCGCTTCTATATCCATGTTATCTGGAAAGGCGTAATAAAAGGAATCTACCGTACCCACAGGCCTACGCAAGACCAATTGCTTTGCTTCCTCAGACAACCCTTCCGGAAAATAAACAACTTTTAAAGTTGATAACCCATAATCATCGGACAAACTACCTCGAAAATACTGTTCATTGCCTTCCAAAGAATCTAATGCCCTACTTACCGAAATCGTGGGAAACGCATCCGCTATTACCCTAAAACCATAAGGCACCCTTTCGTATTCTTTAAGTACCTCATTGGAGGTACTAATGGTATAATTTAAATCTTCATCTACTTTATGACGCAATCTAAAATCGCCCTTTTTCCTTTCAAAAGCTCTAATAGCATCTGCCGTTACCCAATGAATACTATCGGTATTCCTACCCACAATTCTCCATTCCACCTCGGTACCTTCCGGAATGGTAGCGTTACCAGTACTTCTGATAACCTCCTCATCCCTCATTAAATACTTAGGATAGGATAGGGTCATTTCAAAATCTAGTATCACCGGCGTTCGCATCAATTCCATGGTATACTCCTTAGATTTTATGCCATTTGCCTCAAAATAGAATTGTGCCCCGTCTATGGGAATAACCGCACTATACTCAAAATTATCCTCTTGACGTTGCATTGCATAGGCTTTCCCATTAATTACGACTTGCACCGAAGCAGGCCGCAAATTGCCTGTAGTAACCACCTGTATTTTATAGGGTTCATCTTCAATAGCCCTAAGACCCGTAGAAACCAATTGAAATTTAAACGGTGCAGGTACTTCATATACCTGACTGTAATTAATCACTCTTTCATAGGAAACAAAAAAATCATGCATCCTCCCACTTATCCAAAGTAAGAATAATATACCAATAGGTATTACAATAAATTTTACGTACCTAATTCCAGCCCGAAAATTGATCGCATTTTGAAAAGGAATACTCCGGAGCAAACGAGAACGTTGTAGAATACTTGCTCTTAACAATTCTGAAGCATCCTTATTAGCTACAAGGTCCAAAAGATTGTGCAATTTATCCTTGACATCGGGAAACTGTGCTCCAATAATAATAGAAGCATCTCTATTCGATATCCCGTGCCGAATTTTAAACAGAAAAAGTAAGGGCACAAAAATGTACTTATATAGCAGCCCAGAAGCCAGAACCAACCCAAGAAGTAACAACGCAAAACGCCCCATGGAAGGAAGCCATAGGAAATACTCCACACCAAGCACACCCATAACCAATAACAAAACCAAAGTAGTACATAGAAACAGTCCTTTGATCAGCATAATAGTATAATACTTTCTGCTGAACTTTTCCAACTTTGTTAGTATCTCCTCAAATTCATTCACCGATACCTAATTAATATATATAGCAAGATACTTTTAACCCCACAAAACTTTTAAAAAAGAATGTTAAAATAGACATAACCTAAACGCATCGTATCACAATCCGATGTTCGTACCCAACCACAGAACCCAATTTAATCTAAATATTGAAATGTTAAATACCTTTACCCGTAGTTTTGCTATTTCCAAAAGGCAATTG
Source organism: Aurantibrevibacter litoralis (assembly GCF_034651555.1). Taxonomy (NCBI): domain Bacteria; kingdom Pseudomonadati; phylum Bacteroidota; class Flavobacteriia; order Flavobacteriales; family Flavobacteriaceae; genus Aurantibrevibacter; species Aurantibrevibacter litoralis. The sequence goes on from NZ_JAYEEQ010000010.1 coordinate 95,958, forward strand.
CATTAGAATACTACAAATTATAATCCTAAATCAACTTAAAGTATCTTTGCTGTTAAATTTCTAATTATGAACCATACCATACGCGTACGATTTGCACCAAGCCCCACAGGTGCGTTGCATATTGGCGGTATCCGAACTGCCCTATACAACTACTTATTTGCTAAAAAACATAAAGGTGTCTTTGTGCTTCGTATCGAGGATACCGATCAGAATAGATTCGTTCCCGGAGCAGAGAGCTACATCATAGAATCGCTAAAATGGTGCGGTATTCCTTTCGACGAAGGTCCTGGCCTACCCGGTAACTATGGTCCTTATAGACAAAGTGAACGTAAACATCTCTACAAAGCATACGCCGAGCAACTTGTAACATCAGGAAACGCTTATTATGCGTTTGATACCACCGACTCCCTAGAGAAGCACAGAAAAACTCACGAAGAAAAAGGGAAAACCTTTATTTACAACTGGCATAACCGCCAGAAACTAGACAACTCCCTAACCCTTACTGAGCACGAAACTACTCAACGTTTAGCTTCCGGAGTCGATTACGTAATCCGCTTTAAAAGCCCCAAGGATGAAAAACTACACCTAACAGACATCATACGCGGATCTATGGAAATAGACACCAATGTTCTCGATGATAAAGTGCTATTTAAAAGTGATGGCATGCCTACCTATCATTTGGCCAACATTGTAGATGATCATTTAATGGAAATATCCCACGTGATCCGAGGCGAAGAATGGCTTCCTTCGTTAGCCTTGCATTATCTTCTTTACCGCGCATTTGATTGGAGACCACCAGCCTTTGCACACCTACCCCTTCTTCTAAAACCCACAGGAAAAGGAAAGCTTAGCAAACGAGATGGTGAAATAATGGGATTTCCGGTATTTCCACTTCAATGGGAAAACACCAAAGGGTATCGGGAAGAAGGCTACTTTCCGGAAACTGTTGTCAATTTCTTAGCGCTTTTGGGTTGGAATCCCGGAACAGAACAAGAGATTTTTAGCTTACCAGAATTAACCGATTCCTTTAGTCTAGAGCGGGTTCAAAAATCAGGTGCCCGTTTTGATATAGAGAAAACCAAGTGGTATAATCAATATTATCTACAGCAGAAATCAAACGACGAACTTACTCGTTTATTTTTACCTCTTCTTAAACAAGCACTTTTACAGCAACAAAATCCTGTTTGTTTTAATATCGATGAGCCGACCGCCATACAACAAATTTCCAAAATTATAGCCCTAGTTAAAGATAGGGCTACTTTTGTAAAAGAATTTTGGGATCTGAGCTCCTATTTCTTTGTAACTCCTCTAAGTTATGATTCAAACGCGGTATCGAAGCAATGGAAACCTAATACCCCACAAGTAATTTCAGAACTTCTTTCCCTCTTAGAAGCCGTTGAACCTTATACGGCCGATTTCCTTGAAACTACTCTAAAACAATGGATTTCTGAAAAAGGATATTCCTTTGGACAACTAATACCCCCGCTACGCCTCGTTATTGTAGGAGAAATGAAAGGACCTTATCTTTTTAACATCTTGGAACTAATAGGTAAAAAAGAAACGCTAATACGTATTAAAAATGCACTGCAACACTTAAATTAAAAAGATCACAAATATTTAAAAAACAACCAAATATTAATTTAGAGTTCTTATCTTAAGACCTAATATAAAACAACATCGTTATGGGCTCATTTCTACTTTTTCCTATTGTATTTTTTATTGTAATTATCCTATTCGCCTCCTTTTTTACCGTGAAACAACAAACCGCAGTAATTATAGAACGGTTCGGAAAATTTCAAAGCATTCGTCATTCCGGGCTTCAATTAAAAATTCCATTAATAGATCGTATTGCTGCACGTATTGGACTCAAAATTCAGCAATTGGATGTTATCGTTGAAACAAAAACCTTAGATGATGTATTTGTTAAATTAAAAGTTTCTGTGCAATACGTTGTTATAAAAAGCAAAGTGTATGAAGCGTTCTATCAATTAGAATACCCTCATGACCAAATTACATCTTATGTATTTGATGTGGTACGGGCAGAAGTTCCAAAAATGAAACTGGACGACGTATTTGTAAAAAAGGACGATATAGCCATAGCCGTTAAATCCGAATTGCAAGACGCCATGCTAGATTATGGCTACGATATTATAAAAACGTTAGTGACGGATATTGATCCGGATGCACAAGTTAAGGAAGCCATGAACCGCATTAATGCCTCTGAGCGTGAAAAAATTGCCGCTCAATTTGAAGGTGATGCCGCCCGCATTCTCATTGTTGAAAAAGCAAAAGCCGAAGCTGAGAGCAAGCGTCTGCAAGGACAAGGGATTGCCGATCAACGTCGTGAAATTGCTCGGGGTCTCGAGGAATCCGTAGAAGTACTAAACAAAGTTGGCATTAATTCTCAAGAAGCTTCCGCCCTTATTGTAGTAACCCAACATTACGACACCCTACAATCTATTGGTGAGGCCACGCATACCAATCTCATTCTTTTACCCAATTCTCCCCAAGCCGGTAGCGACATGCTCAATAATATGGTAGCCTCATTTACAGCAAGCAATGTCATTGGTGAAGCAATGAAAAAGGAAAAACTAAAAGGAAAGTAACACACTGCCCATTTCAAAATTAAAAATCCCTATCAAAAAGTACTGATAGGGATTTTTTTTGAAAAAAGGCACTAGACGCCTTATGTTCTCATTTCAATAGTCCGGTATACCTACGGCTAAGCCCAAATTTAAAAAGGTCTTAAAATCGATATAGCAAGACATCTGACATCGAAAATACCAATGATTATATTAAACTATATAAAATTTAATTATGCCCCTGATACTATCCATAAAAGCCAATAGTCTAACTGAAAAATAGCCCACCGAATAATAACGCCTTCCTCACCCTTTTCTCTTTTACCATTTTCGTTGGCGGAATACAATTCCTTTCCTAAACAAACAAAAAACCATTCCTGCTAGAAAAATTTTGCTACAAGGTCATTCGTTTAAACTAATTTTGATTTTGGACTGATCCAAACTTATTCGATAAATTCTTACACCTTCTCTTGAAGTTTTGCCCACGTATCTCTCAAACCAACCACTTTATTAAAAACCAATCGATCTTCCATTGTATCCAAATCTACATTAAAATAGCCCAACCGCTGAAATTGAAACCTATCACCGGGTTTCGCATTCTTAACACTTGGTTCCAGATAACCGGTACTAATTTTTAAAGAATCAGGATTTATAAAATCTAGAAAATCCACATCTTTATGTGCATCCGGCGTTTCATCGGTGAATAAACGATCATAGAGTCGCACCTCGGAAGAAATTGCATGCCCCACAGAAACCCAATGCAAGGTTCCCTTTACTTTTCTGAGACTCTCTTCAGAGCCACTACCACTCCTGCTCAATGGATCGTAGGTCGCTTGAATTTCAGTTATATTCCCATTGGTATCTTTTGTTACGCTTTCAGCCTTAATAATATACGCCGATTTTAACCTGACTTCACCCCCTAATTTTAACCGGAAGAATTTTCTGTTCGCTTCCTCCATAAAATCTTCTCGTTCTATAAATAGTTCTTTTGAAAACGGAACCGTTCTAAAGCCGGCACTAGTATCCTCCGGATTATTTTCTGTCTCCATCCACTCCACCATGTCATCCGGATAATTGGTAATTACCACCTTAACCGGATCTAATACCGCCATAACACGAGGTGCTATTTTATTCAGGTGCTCCCGTACATGAAACTCTAACAATCCTACATCTACTACATTATCACGTTTAGCGATCCCTATAGTATCTGCAAAATTACGAATAGCTTCCGGCGTATACCCTCGACGACGCATTCCTGTAATTGTAGGCATTCTTGGATCGTCCCAACCCCTGACGATTTTTTGAGTAACCAATTGAAGCAGTTTGCGTTTACTCACCACGGTATAGCTCAGGTTCCGTCTGGCAAATTCCCTTTGCTTGGGTCTTATCGTATCCCCTTGTACTACTTGATCTAAAAACCAGTCGTACAACTCTCGATGCATGGCAAATTCTAACGTACATAACGAATGCGAAACCTGTTCTATATAATCGCTTTCACCGTGTGTCCAATCGTACATCGGATAAATACACCAATCGGTACCAGTGCGATGATGTGCCTTATGCATTATGCGATACATTACGGGATCTCGCATTAACATATTGGAAGAAGCCATGTCGATTTTAGCCCTAAGTACATGAGTTCCTTCCTTAAACTCACCGTTCCTCATGCCTTGAAACAATGTTAAATTTTCCTGTACCGATCGGTTTCTATAAACACTTTCTACACCAACACTCGTAGGAGTTCCCTTCTGTACAGCTATGGCTTCGGAAGACTGACTATCTACATAGGCTTTGTTCTGTTTAATAAGGTAAATAGCCCAATCATAGAGTTGCTGAAAGTAATCCGATGCATAACACTCTACGTCCCAAGTAAAACCTAACCATTCTACATCCGCTTTTATAGCGTCTACAAATTCTTGCTCTTCCTTAGAAGGATTGGTGTCATCAAACCGCAAATTCACCGGGGCATTATAGCGTAACCCTAAGCCAAAATTTAAGCAAATGGAACTCGCATGACCAATATGCAAATACCCGTTTGGCTCCGGTGGAAACCTAAATCGTAACTTAGATTGAGGAAACCCTGCCTTTAAATCATCCTCCATAATATGCTCTATAAAATTTAGCGACCGCACTATCTCACTCATGCCATTGAAATTGAGGCACAAATGTAGGAAAAATGACATTACAAGTGCCTATAAAAAAGATTCACTTCACTTAAATACCATTTCACAACATATTCCATATACGCCACAACATTAAGTTCTTTGCGCTGTAATTAAAATCCATATTTGTTGTTGAATAATGTAATTATAACTGTTTTAGAATGCCTTTTATCGATAAAACCATCAAAAAAAGTAAATGAATAACGTTTTATCATTCCCAATCTTACCCCTTTGCAAGCGGTTATAGCTACCAAAATATGGCAATCATGAAGACAAAACTACTTCTAAAAAATTCAGTTATTTCCTTTATGCTCCTTTTTGCTATGGGACATGGTATTGCGCAGACCCTAAACAAACCCACACCAGCCGATAATCCGAATCAGGCAGGTAATTCTATTTGGTCTGCGGCCTGCGCCTCTGCAAGCTTTAATGAATATTTTGTAGATTTTACTTGGAATACACCGCTGGTTAATAGTGCTAATACCTTTATTTTAGAACTCTCAGACGCCAATGGCACCTTTAGTAATCCTGTTGAACTAGCACGTGACAATACCAAAAACACCTCTTTTAACTTTGCCTTTAGCTTTTCACTACCTACGGATACTCGCGGTGAAGGCTATAGATTACGAGTTCGAAGTACCAGTCCGGCTATTACAGGTGCCGTGTCTGATCCATTGCCCATGTACTTTATCGATTTTAATTCGCCCTTACTTATTAGTCCAAACGGTAATGGAAGTATTCCGTCTGGAGGTAGCATTCAATTATGCGATGGAAACAATGTAACCCTAGCTCCTCATAACATAGCAAATCCCAATACTTATCAGTACAATTGGTACAGAAGCGGCACCTTACTTTCAGAAAAAGGGCCATCGATAACCGTTTCTCAATCCGGCATTTACAGTGTAGAACTAGATTATGGTTCTATCTGTTCCACCTCGGCCAATACGCTCTCTAATGACATCACCATTTCCGAAGGAAACAGTTTGGGGGTAGCCATAAATATGCCCTCTTCCACCAACTTATGTCCCGGAGAAACCGTAAACCTAATAGCCAATATTACCGGACAAGGATTAACATATACCTGGTATAAAGACGGCATTGCGATCACCGCTCCAGCCGTTAATAACGATACGTTTACGGTAGATGCATCCGTTGCCGGATTTGAAGGAAACTATCAAGTAGAAATAAATGGTTCCGGAACCTGTCTTGAGCGCTCAACGCCCCTAACGATAACCAATGCAGGCAATTTTACCGTAGCCCGGGATAATTCAGAAAACATAATGCTATTGCCAGGCGACACCAAAGTCCTTGCCGTTTCCACCTCTTCTCCTTCCGTTACCTACCAATGGTTTAGAGACAACGTAGCCATTTCCGGAGCTACAGCAAACAGCCTAAGTGTAACCCAAGTTGGTACCTATTATGCAGAAGTTACTTTAACCGGTGGTAGCTGTACTGCAACTTCCAGAACGTCACCTGTAACTACTGTAGTAGCTCCGACCGCATTAGACATTTCCATTACTTATGGCTCCCCATATACCGATTGTACAAATACCGATATTGTATTGGGTGTGGGCACTATAACCGCTGTTTTGGCCAATAATGACATTTTAGATGTTACTACAGACTTGGTCAATAGACTAACCTACCAATGGACGAAAAACGGCACCCCAGTTGCCGGTGCTACCACCTCCAATATAAGCCTTACGTCTATAGACGAAAATGGGCAATATGAATTAAACGCCTCATTGGACACTTTCACTCCAGTATCGAACACCTTGCCCGTGCAGTTGTTGGTTAATGAAACGCTTACGATAAACAGCACAAGTTTTACCACTTGTAACCCCTCAGATTTTATTACCATTAGCAGTAGTATGCCTTTAAACGGTGAATCTTTTGAGTGGTATTTAAACGATACTCTTTTAGATACTTCCAGTACTTCATTAAATGTAAGCGCCTCAGGAAGATACCGATTGGTAGTTTCTAGAAATGGTTGTCCACTAAATTCTAATGAAATAGTTATTAGCCCTTTTGACGAATCCCTAATTACGTTGGATACTCCAACAGAAGTGGTATTTCCGGAAGGCAACTCAAGAACCATAAACGCTAGCGGCGGTACGGCATATCGATGGTATGATATAAACAATGTACTTCTTAGCAGTACCTCTTCTTTAACCATTACTGAAGAAGGATCGTATATGCTTGTGGCCAACATTGATGCTTGCGAAATTACAAAGCAAATTACCGCCACATTTTTAGACACCTTTAAAGTACCCAACGTGATTACCGTTAATGGAGACGGACTAAATGATCAATGGGTACTTCCAAATAGTTTTTCCAGAAATGCCGATATCAGTATTATTATATACAACGATAGGGGAGAAGAGGTTTTCAATCAATCCAATTACCAAAATAATTGGCCGGAATCTACCACTTCCTTTCCGAGACAAAATATGGTCTTCTTTTATAAAATAAGGAATGCCGGCCAAATACTAAAACAAGGGACGATAACCGTTATCCGCTAAACCAAGATGAAACACCAACGCATCCTATATTTCATAGTAGGCTTTCTGGCCCTAACTACCTTTGTTAGCGCTCAGGACGATAACCCTTTTATTACCTATGACGTTCCTGCACAAAACCTTTTAAAATATAACCGTTTTCTTATCAATCCTACCTTTTCTACGGTGAGGGAAGACAAGTCCTACGTGAATCTATTACACAGAAACCAATCGGTTTCTTTTGACGATAATAATCAATCCTATTTCCTGAGCTATAGTGGTAGAATTAGCGATCGCACGGGATTAGGCCTCAGCCTATTTACACAACGCGAGGGCTTAATTACCAACTTCGGTGTTTTGGCAAATTACGCTTATGGCTTAAAGCTAAGCGATAAGAGCAACTTTACCTTTGGAGCAAATATTACGTATTACAATAGCGGCTTTGACGAAAATAGAGCGAACCCTATAGATCTAGACCCTCTTCTTAACGGGTTTCAGGATAGTTCCCTATTATCCTTTCAGCCCGGATTCAATATTTCCTATGGTAAATTTGACTTCGGCATCTTTGCCGAAAATCTTATCGACTACAATTTACGCACTAGTGAATCAGTTAGTGAATTTAAAGACAAAACCTTTTCAGGACATATACAATATACCCATCAGTTCAAAAATTCATCAGGTATTATGGAACAGGGTCGACTAATGCCTTTAGCCCGATTGCGAAAAGTTGGTGAAGAAGAAGTGGTATTGGGCGGAAGTCTTATTCTGGATCTTCCTAAACTGGGCTGGGTACAAGCTGGATACGACAGCTTTTACGGTGCTGCAGCAGGAATTGGTTTTAATCTAAACCGTCGAATTTCTATTGGGTACACGATGGAAAAAGGACTGTCTAACAATTTTGACAATTTTGGACTTACTCATGAAATTTCTTTCGCCTATTCCTTTACTCCGAATCTTACGGAAGACCGAGTATTATTAGAAGATCGTAATGATGACTTGTTAGTAGATAATATTGAAATAACCGAAGAGGTGCTTACCAATAAGGATAAAGAAATAGACGATCTGAAAAAGAAACTGGCTGAAAATGACGCCATATTGGCCGAACTTATGTTCCGACAAGATTCTCTGGAAGACAATAGGCAAAAAGACTTGGAGCGGCGCTTTGAAATGGTCATGCGTATGGTAAAAAGAGAAACCCAAGGAGAACGACCCGATCTGGAAGAAAGGGCCAAGCAAATCTATTTCATTAATAATGACGAATCTTCTTTAGCCGAAAACACTTCGCCAAAAAACAATGTAATACCGAACGGTACAGAGAATGAAGCAAAATTGAACGCGGCTACCACAACTACATCTCTTAAGACCAACCCACAAGACCAACGCACTTTAGAAACCCCTTCTACAGACAAAACCATAACGGATACATCAACTGCCATCGCAGAAGGCACATCAAAAACGGAGGTTAAAAAAGACAGGCTTAATGCTACAGCGGAACAACATAAACTTTCTACACAAAAGAACGCAGTGGCAGAAAAATCGACTCAAACCACCGAAAATACATTAAAACCGGAAGTTCAACAAGATAGGATTAGGGCTACCGCCAAACAAGATAAACTTTCTAAAGTAGAAAATGCGGAGGATGATGAATTTTCTCAATTAGCCCAACAAAACAATGTGAAAAGCAGAAAATTCAGAAATCTGCAAGGTGTAGAAGACGGTTACTATGTAGTGGCCAACGTCTATAAAGGAGATCTTTATCTTCAAAAATTCATCGATGAACTGGAACGTAAAGGGATACAAGCCAGCTATTTTACAAATCCATCTAACGGATTAAAATATGTATATCTCAAAAAATCTGATTCTTGGCAAGAAGCCCTACAGACCTATACCTCTAAAATGAATGGTATGTATGAGGGAGACCTCTGGGTAATGAATGTAGACAACGCTACATATACGGATAAAGCATACGCCACCAATGTAACCAAGATCAAAGAAAAAGCGGCCCAGTATGATGTAGATGTACTTCAAAAAAATGTAGTAGTAAAAGACAACACAGCCGCCCCGGCACCCACTTCTAAAACCATGAAAATAGATGGTGTGGGAACAGGGTATTACATTATTGTAAATGTATTTGCCAATCAAAATAACGCCAATCGATTTGTAAAACTTTTAAATTCTCAAGGACTCAATGCCGGTTATTTCATTAATCCGGAAAATAAGTACCGCTATGTTTACCTAAAACGGCATGACTCCTGGAACAACGCCCTCATTTCCTATTACAGCAAAATAAATGACACCTATGATGACAAAATGTGGATCATGCGTGTAACACCAAACCAACTGACCTAATGAAACGAAATTTCGTTAAAACCCTATTTATATCCTGTATTGCATTTTGGTCTTATACAGGTCTTGCGCAAGAGTTCAATGACTTTGATATCCGGTATCAAACCAATATCAAAGGCGATCTCACTTTTATTGCCAATAACATTCTAAACAGAGATGCCGGTAATGGCAATAGACCGAATGACCCTTATAATGCCACTGGAGGAGCCTCGCAGTTCAACGACAATTTTAATATGCAGTATATTGATATTGATGGGGATCCTTCTACCTTTAGCTCTAGTAGTGCAACGTTTACCTTTCCATCGGCAGATTGTAACCTCATTCGATATGCAGGCTTGTATTGGTCTGCCACGTATCCTAGTGCGCAAGCAGGACAGGCCGTTGGCACAGGGCGAGAAAATGATTTTAACCAAGTACGCTTTCGCGTTCCCGGGGGTACTTATGTAGACGTTGTTGCCGACGAAATTCTATACGATGGCTTCACTAGCGCAGAGGCTGCTATGCGCCAAAATAGCCCCTATGCTTGTTATGCCGATGTTACATCGCTTATTACCGCCCTTCCCAATCCTAACGGAGAATATACCATTGCCAACGTACGGTCTGTTACGGGTGCGCTGTCACCCGGAGGCGGTGCCTCGGCAGGGTGGACCTTAGTCATTATTTATGAAAACCCAACTCTCAGTGGAAAATTAATCACTACGTTTGACGGGTTTGCACGCGTTCGTGCGGCTAACCCTGTGGTGGATATTAACTATTCTGGGTTTAACACTATTCCGGTTGGTCCTGTAAGAGCTAATATAGGTGTAGCTGCATTAGAAGGCGATAACCGCATAGCGAATGTTACTACAAGTATTAGAGCCCAAAGCAATCCGGGCTTCACTACGTTGAGTAATGCCACGAATCCTGCGAATAACTTTTTTAACAGTACCATTTCTTTAGATGGTGTTATTGCTGCCAATAGAACCCCAAATAGTGTCAATACATTGGGTTATGATACGGACATATTTCTGCTCAACAACCCGCTCAATAACGTCATCCCCAATAATGAAACAGCGGCTACCTTTAGATTTACCTCGAACCAAGATCAGTATTATCCCTTTTTCAATTCCTTTAATGTAGAAATTATTGAGCCGGAGATTGTACTTGAAAAAAAGGTAGAAGACATTGCAGGAAACGACATTACTGGAGCAGGTGTTAATCTTGGTCAACAATTAGATTATGTGTTAACTTTTCAAAATACCGGAAATGACAATGCCGTAAACTATACCATCCGGGATATATTGCCCATTAACGTAACTTTTCAACCTGCTAACTTGGTGCTTCCACCGGGAGTCACCTATGTGTACAACGCTGCAAACAATACCATTACCTTTACCATCCCTCCGAATTTAGTAGAAGTGGGCGATCCGCCTTCGAGCATAAGAATGCGTGTACGTGTTGCCGAAAATTGTTTCGATTTTATAGATGCCTGTACCGATATTATTCAAAACCAGGCGTTTTCAACCTATGAGGGCGCTATCAATAATAATCAAATCTCCGACGACCCCAGCGTATCCGATTTTGATAATTGCGGTTTTGTAACCCCCGGTGCTACCAATTTTCTTTTGGATGACTTATCGGATTGTGATTTCAGCAGAACGGTACAGCTTTGTGGTGCCAACGTACTCTTAGATGCCGGTGATAATTTTGATGATTACATATGGTACCGAGATAATAACAACAATGGCATTATCGATGCCGCAGATACTGTAATAACAGACGGTAACCCTGATAATGATTTAAGTACCTTATTAGTAACCCAAACAGGCACCTACATTGTAGATAAAATAATAGCCGATCCCTGTAAAGGATTCCAAGAAATCATTACCGTAATTCCGTTTGGAAACACCCAGACCAACCCCATTATCGATCTTATTAACGACCCTACAAACACCGTAGAAGGCGAAGTTGTTGCATGCTCTATAGACGGCGATCTTTTGCCCAAAATTTTCCTTTGCGGTCTTAATGATACCGAGCTTATACAAATTAATATTCCCGATGCGGTAAGCATTGTATGGCAGCGGTTAGATGAAACCAGTTGTGCCTCTTCCGGAGATGATTGCGCCAATAAAAACGGGACCTGTACTTGGGATCAGGTAAGCACCGGAAATTCCTTTTTGGCGTCCGATGCAGGACAATACCGCTTGATTATTAACTATCAAAATGGCTGTTTTACCCGTTTCTATTTCAACGTATTTAAAAACCCTTTAAATCCACAGTTTAACAAAACCGATATCATCTGCGCCACACCGGGCAACATCACCGTAACCAATATGCCGGCCACCTATGAATATCAATTGTTAAATGCAGTTAACGGGGCGGTACTGGTTCCCTATAGTGCTAATAACGGCCCTAGTTTTACCATTCCAAATAACGGTGCCTACACTATAGAAATGCGCCAACAAGGTGTAGTTGGAGGTTGTATCTTTCGTTTGGAGGATATTGGGGTACTAAACCGAGATTTTCAGGTAGATATCACCTCGAGAGACACAGATTGCTCCGGTTTAGGTGAAATTGCAATTTCCGTTCTCAATGTTGAACCTCAATACTTTTATCAAATATCTCAAGGAGGAGTTACCATAGATACTCAAGGTCCTTCGCTAGATAATAACTTTACCTTTCAAAACCTGAATCCGGGAGTGTATGATGTACTGGCCACCACAGATGATGGTTGTTCTTATACAGAACAAATTACGATACTAGATACTTCAAATTTACAGCTCAATGCACGAATTTCACAACATATCTCGTGCAGGGAAGGGAATATTCTTATGGAGTCTACCGGAGGAAGAACGCCCCACACCTATGCCATTTGGTCGTTCGTGAACACCCTTGGTACTACGGTAACATCATACCCAGATCCGTCGAGCATTCCGGCATCTGAATTTCAAACCAGTACTATATTTGATATTTTAGACCCCGGAGATTATACCTTTGTTGTTGTTGATAGAAACAACTGCTTCGCCATATCCAATACAGTTACCATTGAACTGGTGCCTTCCATAGAATTTGATCCTACAACGGTTATCAACGAAAGTTGTTTTGGTGCCGCAAACGGCTCAATCTCATTTAACCTTACTAATACCAATGGTTATCAATTAACGTTCTTTTTACTCGATGCTGTTGGAAATGAAATTACCAGCAATGCATCAGGTGTTTTTACAGGATTACCTCAAGGCAATTACACGGTACGATTAAATCAACGGCGAGGCGGTTCTTCCTGCGACTTTTTTGAAAACTATACCATTTCAGGACCCAGCAATGCATTGACCTCTAATGCGGTCTTAGTGCAAGAGTATACGTGTACCCAATTTGGCAGTATTGAAGCGCAAGGCACCACCGGGGGTACTGCACCTTATACCTACAGCATCAATGGGGTTACTTTTGGGGCTCCGGGCGTAAGCACCTTTACTAATTTAACGGCAGGCACCTATACCGTTACCGTTAGGGATGCCAATGGGTGTACTTTTGCCACCAATCCCATTACCATAGCACCCTTAAATCCACCTACGGATCTCACTTTTACCGCCACAACACCCTCATGTCCCAGCAATATTTCGGACGTCACAGCCACTGTGGTGAACGGCAACGCACCTTTTAGTTTTGAAATTTTAGCACCATCTGCGATTGCTGCAACTTCCATTTCGGGCACAACAGCAAATTTTAATGGATTAGCACCCAATACCTATACCTTCAGAGTAACCGATGCCAAGAATTGTACCTATGAAGAAACCTTTACTATTGCTCCAGTAACGCCAATTGATGTGGTGGGACAACTGCTGAGCAATGTTTCCTGTTTTGGCAGTGCAGACGGCGAAGCGCTATTTACGATATCCGGATTTGGAACAGGTAGTTATAATTACACTGTAACAGGACCGGCAAATTTCACCGGATCTAACCAAACAGCCGCCACAATTCCTTTAAGCGGCTTAGCTGCTGGAAACTACGAAATTACCGTTACGGATACCTTTACTAGTTGCTCTGCTATAGCCACAGTAACCATCAGTGCTCCAAGTGCCGCATTGACCTTAGGCACCACTGCGACGCAACCCACGTGTACAGCCAACGGAAATATACAACTAACAGCAGCCAATGGTTGGGGTAGTTATAGCTATACCGTTATGTACCCCGATGGCGCAACAACATTCACGAACACCACAGGATTCTTTGGCGGACTAACCGCAGCAGGAAATTATTTGGTTTCGGTAGAAGATGCCAACGGTTGCCAAGTAGACTCCTCCATTACCATCAATGCTGCCATAGCTCCGGTACTGGAACTTGTACCTAACGCCCTATGTTACACCGCTGCCGTAGGGTTAACCCTAACTGCCAACATAACCTCAGGAGGCGATGGAAATTATCAATTCAGTTTAAACGGAGGTGCCTTTACCGCTACTAACAATTTCTCCGGTTTGGCACCGGGAACGCATACTGTAATCGTTAGGGATGGCAATAATTGTACCGATACAGAAACAATTACAATCCGACCCGAATTAACGGTGACTGCATCAGCAGCCCCAATTACGGCATGCGCAACCGCTACCAATGTAACTATTACGGCGGCCGGGGGTGATACCAATTACGTGTACGCAATTGTCGCCAGTGGTACAGTACCGGTTGTAGGAGATTTTAGTGCAACCAACCCCATATCGGTTACAGGTGCAGGAACGTACGATGTGTTTGTGCGGGACAACAACGGGAACAGCGGATTTTGCGAAGCCCAACAGAGCCTTACAATAACACAAAATGCCCCACTAGATTTAACCCCAACCGCTACACCCGCAGTATGCTTTGGTGAGGCCAATGGCTCCATTGCTATAACAGCAACAGGTGGTGCCGCTCCTTATCAGTATAGTGTTGATGACGGTACTACATATCAACTTTCTAGCAACTTCAACAATTTGGCCGCCGGAACCTACAATATTCGGATTAGGGATGCCAACAATTGTGAGGAAACCGCAAACATTGTTGTAACCCAACCCGACCAGTTACAGGCAGAAGCCGCACTTACGGCGAACTATAGCTGTTTGCAACTTGGTGAAATTACCGTAGGAAGTCTTACGCCTACATCAGGGGGATCAGGAACCTATCAGTATAGCTTAAATGGTGGCGTTTGGACCGCTTCGACAAGCGGTGGTACTGTATTCTCAGGATTAACTGACGGCACGTATTCGGTTCGTGTACGCGATGCTAATGCTATTAATTGTGTGTTTGCTTTGCCCGCAATCACCATCAATCCATTACCTGTGGCACCGGTCTTAGCTACTACCGTAGATTACGCTTGCGATGGTAGCGGTATTATAACCGTATTGCCCAATGATCCAAGCTTCACCTATAGTCTAGACGGTGGTGCCCCTCAAGCTTCCAATGTGTTTAGTAATCTAGCTCCCGGAAACCATACACTTACGGTAGACTACGGAAGCGATTGTACCGTAACTACTTCCATTATTGTAGAGAGTGGTCGTGCCTTTGAAGCTACCCTTCTTAATTTTACCAATAACAGTTGCAATGGCACAACGGATGGTACGCTTTCTTTTGAAGTAGAAAATTTTAATCCCATAAACGGATTTGAATACAATATTAACGGTGGTGCCTTCTCTGCGCCACAAACTGTTAGTCCGATTACAATACCAAATTTAGGGGCTGGTACCTATACCATTATTGTACGCGATGTTTTAGATCCTAGTTGTACTATTACGCTTACGCAAGATATTACGCAGCCCGATCCTGTAGTAGCCAACGCCATCGTAGCAACACCGTTTACCTGTGCCAATCTAGGCGCTACCATCACTGCCTCGGCTACGGGAGGTACACCAGCCTATCAATATCAATTGGAAGATACCTTAGGCGGTATCATTACTCCCTATCAGGCTACATCCACCTTTACCAATGTGCCCGCGGGAGATTATATCGTTCGGATTAGGGATGTTAATGGTTGTGAAGATAGCATAGATGTACCATTAACCATTGTATCCCCCAGCAATCCTACCTTTACTACTACACCAACCGCTTGTTATTCCGGTAATAATGATGGTAGTATTTTGGTAGATGTTACCTCTATTCCCGGTAACGGAGGATTCCTGTTTAGCATTAATGGCGGTCCTTGGCTGGCTCCTGTTCCGGCTGCGGCAACTTCATATACTTTTGGCAATCTTACTGCGGGTACGTATAGTATCAATGTCAGAGATCAATTTGGATGTGCTGCAACGCCACAAAATGTTACCATAAACCCACAATTAACGGCCAACGCCCTTTTAAACAATGACCTAACCTGTTTGGCAGATGCCCAAGTGGCTATCAATGCTAACGGAGGTAATGGCGCACTTTCCTACGAATGGTCCAGCGATGGGGGTACCACATATTCCAATACCAATTTTGCAGGAAATATTTTTACTACCAATGCAGACGGAACCTATATTTTTAGAGTAACCGATGCTATAGGGTGCACCGTAGAAACCAATGCCGTAACCATTAATCCGGCAGTGCTTCCTGTGATCAACAGCATTCTACCTACCAATTTATTATGTAACGGCGATAATTCAGGCGCTTTAGCCATTACTTTCGATGCCTCTATTGGACTTGCTCCATTTGTCATTAATGTACTAAATACCACAACAGGGGTAAACTACGGCACCCAAACTTCAGGCTTAGCGGCAGGGGACTATACGGTAACCGTTACCGATGCCAAAGGCTGCGTTACCACAGATTTCGCAACCATTACGGAACCCAATGTAATCAATTACAGCGTAACCACAGTGCCTATAACTTGTGATGACGTCCTTAATGTAACCAACCCAGGCTCTATAACCATTACCGGAATTAGTGGTGGCACCGCAGAATACAACTATTACTTAAACGCCAATATTCCCGGTTTCGTTACACAAACCTATACTACAACGCCATTGAACAGGGATCACACTTTTACAGTTTTAGAATTTGGGATTTATCAAGTAGATGTCACAGATGCGAACGGTTGTTCTGCTTTTAGTACCGAAATTATAGCATCGCCCCCCAATGATCTCGATATAGATGTAACCACGCTTACCGCCGATTGTACTACAGGAGGTACCGCCATTGTAACTGTAGGTGCAGCCGTAGGTAGTGGCAATTATGAGTTTGCCATTTTAGAGACCTTTGTGGCGCCTTACTCAAGCACGTATATACCTCCCGATACTCCCGGTGGTGACACAGCAACCTTTACCGGATTAATCCCCGGTATTACCTATACGTTTGTGGTTCATGATTTAACAACAGATTGCTTTTATTTCGAAGAAGCCGATGCGCCTATAAATTCCCCATCCAATATGACGGCCACTCTGGACACTGTTGCCAATGTGTCCTGTACCGGGGCGGCCGACGGGAATATTTCGTTCACCTTTGACAATTATGACAGTGGTGCCACAGCCGTGAATTATGAAATTTTTAATTCGCAATCTAATGTGTCTACCGGATTTAGCGGAACAACCTCCGTTAACCCACCTACAGGTGCCCTATCCGTAACCAACTTTGCTACTTTGCCTCCGGGCGAGTACTTTTTACTGCTATCGGAAGTGGGCGGTGCTTTTAATGGCTGTTCTGTTTTTGGTGGCGAATTTACTATTCGACAGTCGGTAAATCCACTTGCTTTAAACCTATCGGTTACAAGAAACGATAATTGTAACGTAAACGCAGGAGTGATAACCGCCTCCGGACAATTTGGAACGGGGCCTTACGAGTATCAAATTTTACCGGTAGGATCCCCTGCACCAACAGTGGCCACTTGGGCCGGATCTTCATTAAATGTGTTTAATGTGGAAGGTGGCGCTTATGATGTGTACATTAAGGATGCCTTCAACTGTATCCAAATGCAAAACATCCTGATGCCAACAGATCCGGCACCAGAAATTGCATTGTCTTTGGTAGATGAATGTGCTCCTGAAGGCAGCTATGAAATTTTGGTGGATTTAACTCAGGCCGGGATACCCCCATACGCCATAAGCGTTAATGGATCGGCTTTCCAAAATGTTACGTTCAATGCCAGTAACCAATACACTGTATCCGGATTGAGCTCAGGACTTGGCCAAACGGTCACCATTCAAGATCTTAATGGATGTGGTGAAACCCAATCCTTTGATATTCACCCAAAACCGGAGGCTGCGGTTTCCGTAACCAAATTATTGGATTGTACGGTTACCCCTAATGGAGAAATTACTATTTCTGCTTCTAATGGCTCGGGGTCTTTTGATTATGAAATAAGCGGTCCGGTAAACCAAGCCAGAACGGCTATCCCGTCTCCCGCCAATAGTGTGGTATGGAATTTGGCCAGCGCGGCCGGAGATTATCTGGTTTCTGTTTATGATAACAACACGCCTTCCTGTGCGCCATTGACTTTTACGGTACGTATTCCCCCTGCGGTAACTCCTGTATTTACAGAAACCCATTTGGATGTAAGCTGTTTTGGTGCCAATGACGGCTCCATTACCCTCTTTCAAACTGATAACGGAATCAATCCGTTGGCCTATAGCATCAGTCCTTTGGCAGGCACATTCAATGCAGCTACCAGCTCTTTTGAAAATCTACCGGCAGGAACCTATACCATTACAGCTACAGGCACCAATGATTGTACAACAGCTATCACCAATATTGTGATCGGCACACCGGCAGCCATTGCCAATGTAAATGCTACAGTAGTTGAATTTGGCTGTAGTGCTGGTAACAACACAAACAATGCCAGCATCACTATAGATGGATCTGCAATTACAGGTGGTAATGGTACTTATGTGATCTATGAATTCATCAATAACGGTACGGCTAGCATTGTACAAACAGGGAGTAACCCAACCTATATAGAAACCAATATTGTTGGGGGTACGTATACGATTAATGTGTACGATAGTAACGGTTGTGTAGGCACTACAATCGCTACCATAGCACCTTTTGATGCGCTATCGGGAGCAACTGCGGCTATTACCAATCCATTAAGCTGTACTCCCGGAGGGGATGGGGAAATTACCATAACGGTCACATCGACAAATAGTGACCCAACCCGATTTGAATATAGTATCGACAATGGTGCAACCTACCAAGCATCCAATGTGTTTAGCGGGCTATCTGCCGGAACCTATACCTTTTTAGTGCGACATATAGACACCGGTTGTGTGGTGACGACTTCGGAAACCATTCTTCCGACAGATAATCTTACTTTAGATGTGGTGAGCACCACCAATGTTACCTGTTTTGGAGATGCCAACGGTGAGGTAGAATTGGATCTGCACCTCCTTGGTGTAACCTACGGAAATACCATTACGTATGTTTTAAATTATGACGTAAACAACACGCCCTTAGACCCATCAGATGACGATATCATTACCGGTAGCTCTCCTAATGGAAATTTCTTAGTCTCTAATTTAGAGGCGGGTAGCTATAGCATAGTGGTAACGCAGTCTAACTTCCCAACATGTTCATACAGCGAGACCTTTATTATTGCCGGGCCTAGTGATCCCATAACAGCTGTTGTGGTAGTAACGGATATAACCTGTAACCCCACGAATAACGGTATTATCCAAATTACAGATGTACAAGGTGGATGGGGCTCCTATACGTACTATGTGGGTACTGTAGCTCCTTCCGGCACAGGCGACTTTGTGGCTTCCCCACGATTTGAAAATCTCGCCGCCGGTACGTATGAAGCTTGGGTACGGGATGTAAATGGTTGTGAGCAACTGATCCAAAATAACATTGTGCTTTTAGATCCAACACCAGTCGCTGCAACGCTACAGGTAAATCAGGAAAACTGTACCAACCTAGCGGGAGAACTAGAGGTAATTGGAACCACAGGTGGCCAAGGAAGTAACTATACCTATCAACTCATCAAAGATGGCGTTGCTTTTGGTGCGCCACAAAGCGGTAGGGTGTTCACCGGATTGGGAGCCGGCACATATGAAGTTGCCATTAGCGACCAATGGGGTTGTACGTTCACCACTCCCGCCGAATTGCTTTATGAAGAAATGAACCTCACCGCCACCGTGGTAAAACCGTTGGATTGTACGCCCACACCGGATGGTGAAATCACCATTACCGTGGCGGGTGGCTCGGCCAATTTGGACTTTACCGTAACCTTTCCGGACGGAACGACAACTTTGAACAACGCCACAGGTATATTTACAGGGTTAGCTCAAGTAGGAACCTATACGTTTGTTGTGAGCGATTTGGACACCACAAACCCTGTTTGCGAAAAAACCATAGCTGCCACTTTAGATGCCCCATCGGTAACCACATTAGCTGCGGCAACTATTTCTAACGTGTCTTGTAACGGGCTAAGTGATGGCAGTATCCGTATTAATATAGCGCCTACGACTCCCGGAACTAATGAAGACCCTATTTACGTATACAATTTATACGATGATCTAGGGAATTTAATCAATGCCGTGCCACAAACCGATCCATTGTTTACAGGTTTGGCTGCAGGAGATTATGAAGTTGAAGCCATATCCGGAAGAGGGTGCGCTTCTGTAAGGCAAAACCTTACCATATCAGAACCTTTTGCCTTGGCTGCCGCGGTTTCAGCGACAGCGTTTAGCTGCAACCCAAGTAACGGTGCAAATACAGCAACAGTTACAGCGATTGTTACTCCGGGTACCGGAACTGCGCCCTACGTGTACAGTATAGATAATATGAATTTCCAGACAGGCAATACCTTTGAAATTATCGATAATACTCTTGCGCAAAACATTACCGTATTTGTGCGCGACGCTAATGGTTGCGCCACAACCGATACGGTATCCATAGCGCCACTAAATCGATTTACCGCTACCGTTTCTCAAGACCTAGCTATTTCTTGTACAGGTCCGGAGGCTATAACGATAACGGCTAACGACGACGGCAATACCGCCAATGTATATACCTATGAATTATTACCTGTAGGAAACCCAAATGCCCTACTTACAGGAAATCCTACCTACAATACGGCTACTTTTGAACTAACCACGGTGGGCAGCTACACCTTTAGAGTTACGGACACTACTACCGGATGTTATTTTGATACAGCTCCATATCCCATAGCCCCATTTGATCTGGTGGAAGTAATAGCTTCGGCTACCACTCCGGTAACTTGTTTTGGGGATGCCAATGGCGCCCTAGAAATAACAGTAACCGGGGTTGTAAATGGAGCATATGATTATGTAGTATTTAATGCTGATGGTACCCCAACTGCTATTACAGGCACCGGAAACACGTCCTCTAATCCACTAGCCATATCGGGGCTTTCGGGTGGCAGTTATTTTGTGCGGGTTTCGGAAACAGGCTTGCCCAATTGCTCCGAAGATTCTAATGTGGTCAGCATTGTGTCGCCAGACATCCCATTAACGGCTGTTGTTTCTCCTTTGGCTTCGGTAACCTGCGACAATAATCTGGGTGAAATTTTGGTAGATCCAAGTGGCGGATTTGCGCCCTATGCTATTGTGTTGACCAACACCACAACTTCCCAAAACTATACAGCGAACAACGTGCAAAGTTTTGTGTTTACCGGATTGGCTGCAGGTAATTTTACAGTTGCCATAACCGACGCCAACGGCTGTGTATTAAATGACACGGAAACCTTGGTGCCTGCTGTACCAATTACGGCCGACATTACCGCCACACCAACAACGTTGGCCTGTTTTGGCGATACCAACGCTTCTGTACGCGCCATAAACGTAGTTGGTGGCCAAGGGGTGTACCAATATGCGCTGAATTATTATGACGCCAGCGGCACTGCAATTGAGTTTAGTAGTGGCTCGCAAACAAGCCAAGTATTTACGAATTTGGGAGCTGGGATCTATAGTATCACGGTTTCAGATGGCTGGAACTGCGATGTGGAAACCACACAAGTAACCATAAATGAAC
This sequence comes from Aurantibrevibacter litoralis, assembly GCF_034651555.1. Lineage (NCBI taxonomy): Bacteria > Pseudomonadati > Bacteroidota > Flavobacteriia > Flavobacteriales > Flavobacteriaceae > Aurantibrevibacter > Aurantibrevibacter litoralis. The sequence continues at coordinate 117,447 of NZ_JAYEEQ010000010.1, forward strand.
CCTCTGAGGTAGCAACCTTCCTTATCCAGGTTGCACCGCTGAGCTGTACTACAGATGCACAGATACGACTTACAGCAAATGGGGGTACAGCGCCTTATCAATTTAGTATTGATGGCATCACTTTTACGCCCATGTCTGGTGGTAACGTGCACACCTTTACGGTAGGTGCCGGTAATTACCAGTATTACGTGCGTGATGCCTTAGGATGTACGTCGCTACTTTCTAATCAGGTTTCCATAGAGCCCGTTCCTCCGCTAACTTTAGCTATAGACGCCTCGGCCGCCATTATTAACTGTAATGGGGAATCTACAGCTTCTATACGTGCTACCGCAACTGGAGGATTAGGTAATTATCAGTACGAACTCTATACCGATGCTGCGCTGACCAACCGTATCGCTGGACCCCAAGCAACCCGTGATTTTGCAAACCTCGGCGCCGGTAATTATTACATACGGGTTAGTAGCGGCGATTGTGAAACTGTTTCAACGGTAATCACAATTACCGAACCTGCCCCCTTAGTAGTCACCGACAGTTTCACCAACGTAAGTTGCGCAGGTGCTACAGACGGTACTATTACAGTTAGTTTATCTGGTGGTTCTGGCGATTATATATACGCCATATCACCTAACCTAAATCAGTTCGATACTGTAAATACCTTTACAGAATTGGCGGGAAGCCCTACCGGAATTACCTATACCGTGGTGGCACAGGATGTTAATGGCTGTTTTGAAGTCTTAGAATATACCATTTTTGCACCCGAACCCGTAACGGTAACCGCCACTGCATTGCCCGAGATTTGTGCAGGCAGCAACGATGGTTCTATTAGTCTTGTGATTAATGGTGGCACCGCCCCTTTCAGCACCAGCTTAAATTCTAATAATACCGCCGATTTTATAGCCGATCAGACACTATTTACGGATTTGGCGGCAGGTACCTATGTGGTTTTTGTACGGGACGCTCAAGGCTGTGAGACTAATGCTGTCGTAGAAATTGATGCTGGTGTAAACCTAAATGCTACTGTAACCCCCGTTTACGAATGTACAGGAAACATTCCTACGGCCCGTTTAAATGTAGTATTGGAAGATACCGACATTGTCTCTGAAGTAATGTATGCTATAGATTCTACGGATCCTTTGGATATGGTATTAGAACCTAACTTTACGAATATCCCGGCAGGAGATCACTTCTTGGCCATTACCCATACCAACGGCTGTATAAACACCATTCCGTTTACTATAGTCGCTTATGAACCCCTTACACTGATATTAGAACAGCGTGGCATAAATGAAATTACTGCGGTGGCAGCCGGTGGTTTACAAGAGTACACCTTCCTTTTTGGTGATGTAAACAATGGCACCGACAATACCTTCTTTATCAACAGAACCGATACCTATACCGTCACCGTTATCGACGAAAATGGCTGTGAGGTATCTGCACAGATCTTTATGGAATTTATTGATATTGAGATTCCTAACTTCTTTACACCAGATGGTGACGGAAACAATGATTTCTGGAAACCACGGAATCAAGAAGGCTTTCCACAAATACTAACTATCATTTATGATCGTTATGGTAGAGTGGTATATCGAATGGGCCTAAATGACCAAGGCTGGGATGGAACTTACAACGGAAAAGAACTCCCCTCAGGTGATTACTGGCATATTATAAAACTGAATGGTGAAAACGACCACAGAGAGTTTGTGGGTCACTTTACCTTATACCGATAAAATCTTAACCTACTTAAGCATGCGTACCAAAATAATAACCTACCTGCTCCTTTTAATTGTTCTGGCGGCTTCCGGACAGGAGATTAACTCGCCCCAGTTGTCGCAATACTTGGCCGATAACCCCTTTGTGCTATCTCCAACCTATGCGGGTATCGGAGACCATGTTAAAATACGCATCAATGGGCTTACGCAATGGGTGGGTATCAAAGATGCACCCGACACCCAATCTTTGGCTGCAGATATGCGATTGGGCAACAATTCCGGTGTGGGTATTTTTTTGTATAACGACCGCAATGGGTTTACCAAACAAAATGGTGCCAGACTATCTTTTGCCCATCATTTAACCTTAGACCGTTATGAAGACGAATTTTTATCTTTTGGTATTTCGTACAACTTTAATCAATTTCGCATAGATATTGATCGTTTTATAGGGGCAGGGGGCGATCCTAGTGTTACCGATGACCGTTCTACATCGAACCATAACTTTGATGTTGGTGTGATGTATCGGTACGATAAATTTTATTTTAGTGCCAATGCTTCTAACCTTCTTAACAAGGATATTACCAGGTTTAATCCGGTTTTTGAACCAAATACCCTGCGGAATTACTATGTATATACCGGATATCGGTTTCGTAAAAACAAAAACAGCGATTTTGAGCTGGAACCATCTGTTCTTTATAAGGTATTTGAAAGCGACGGGCGCTCGGAGACCGATTTAACCGCAAAATTTAGATTTTACGACTTTGAAGACTATTATTATACCGGCGTAAACTATCGCTTTTTAAATGACCAGATTGGAAAACCACTCTATATTGCTCCATTTTTTGGGTTTAAAAAGAGTAATTTTTATTTCGGGTATTCGTACCAAATTATCTTAAATGAAATATTGGGCTTTAGCACCGGAACCCATGTGGTCACTTTGGGAATAGATCTGTTCCAAGGCCTCAGTAATTGTAGGTGTATGTACTAAATCTTTCGCAAGATTGTCTAAGTTTGTAAAAACAAACAATTTTGGGTATTATACAAGTAAATGGCATACGCCTCTACGCGCATCATGGTTGTTTAGAAGAAGAAACCCTGATAGGCAGTGCATATGAAGTACATATTGAAGTAAAAGCGAATCTCGCTAATGCAGCCCTTACCGATCGTTTAGCAGACACGGTAGATTATGTGCATATCCATGAGCTGGTAAAAGAGGAAATGCGCATTCCTTCCAAACTTCTGGAACATGTAGCACAACGCATACTACATCGAATTTTAAAGGAGCACCCTCTAGTAGAATGGGGGCGTGTTGCTATAGCTAAGATTAATCCGCCAATAGGAGGCGACGTAAAAAATGTGAGCGTTGTACTTAAAGCAAAAAGAAAAAAGTGCGTATAGCAATGCACAACATGGCCTGCCTTTTCTACTAGATTTATTCTGTATATTGATCCTTCAAAATATAAAAAAGTACTACATTTGCACCTCATAAAAGGCATCGTGGCCGAGTGGCTAGGCAGAGCTCTGCAAAAGCTTGTACAGCAGTTCGAATCTGCTCGATGCCTCATAAAGACCATATTCGTTAAGAATATGGTCTTCGTATTTCTGCATGCGGCTATCACATTGCACTTCCATTCTTCCTTTGTGATGCTCTGGCCAGAAAGTAAAACAGAAATAGTGCTATACAGGAGCTGTTCAAAATTCGTTTTACTCTAAATAGACTTAAAAGCGACAATAGAGCTGCCCATTCATGTGCACCAAACCAACACTTATCAGGTGCTCATGACCCGTATAGCCACGATCCAAAAAGAGCCCCCCCGGCCCCCGAAGGGGTAATTATATTCCGTAGCGAATGTTCTAAGGCTCTGTTTTTAATAAAAATTGCAACGTATCCTTGTTCTTAAGAACATAAAAGAAGGGTTCATTCTCCAATTTATATAGTGTATAAGGCACTTGAACATCGGAAATTCTTGGCGTGTATTCTTTCGTTTTTGGACGCCATAGAGGTGGATATCTCTCTTTCAACCAAATGGGTTTATCCTTATTCATTAGGGGACAGGATCCTATTAAATAGTATTTTTTATTTAAAATCATCACTCCTCTATTCATTGTTTCATGCTTCACTTCAATTTTTAAATCCGAATTCTTATCAATGGTAGTATACCTTACTTTCCTTTCACAACCACTTGCTAAAGAAACAAAAATTAACATTAAAACTTTCAATTTTTCCATGGGAACATTCTATTGGTTTCTCCAATTCCTCCATTGATATCTAGTATAGTTGCATTGGCTCCTATGCCAATTGAGCCTCCGAATCCCAAAACAAAATTATTTGAATTCGGAACTGAAGCATGAATAGCGGTAATACCCACACTAGCACCATAAACATCAATTCCTGCATTTACTTCATACCTTAAACCAAAAAACACATCACTTGTGAAATTGGTATTACCTGAATAATATAATCCAGTACCAGAAATAGTCCCTGAAGCTGAAGGTGTTGAAAAATGTAATCCCTTATCTTCGTAAGCAAAAAATTCACCCTTATCTACTCCTCTTAACATTTTTATAATACCCCCTTCTAATTTTACGGCACCTCCCACACCAGCAGTTCCATTTAATGATAATGCAATTGCATCTGGATCTAATAAATGCCTCAATCTCTGCGTTATAGCTGCTGCAGCCACGTTTGGCCCAAACCAACCAGAATGGACACCGTGGTTCAAACCTCCAGAGATTAGTCCTTGCCTCAAACCATCTAGGAACTTCCCTCCACCTAATACACTGCCAGCACCTCCAGATAGTCCAGAGGCTCCTATTTTTGCTATCGCCCCCAAAAGTTTAGAGTCGATTTTAATGCCATTAACACCTGATGCCACGCCAGAGCTTATTGCTCCACTCAAAGCCCCGGCACCAAATTTACCGCCTTGTACCGCTGCTAAGGTTCCGCCTAATACCGCATGGGCACCCTTTTGGAATGCTCCTACAAGCAAGGAATTGCCCGTACTTAGAACTCCTTCTACTGCAAGGCTTGTAGCAAGTTTTCCAGCTACCTCTCCAATCCCAAAAGCAGCCGCCCCGCCAAGGGCCCCGAACAAGGCAGCCTTGCCGGCCCCCTTAAAAAATGCCTGCCCTCTAAAAAGATTGCCTATACCATTGGTAACTACACCTATTGCTACTCCTAATAGGGAGGTAACAAAAAACTCCCCACTCGGATCCGTATGTTTCAACGGGTTGTTCAGCACATACCCGTACCTGTTAAAGTTTTTGGTGTTGTAGGGGTTCCTTCGGCAAGCTATTAGTTTAGTATTTTATATTTACAGGAAGTTTAATCTTATTAAATTTCTGAAAAACCAGAAGGAAAAGGTGAACTATTTCGGCTCTTAGATTTTAAGGTCTATCCTGAGCATCAGTCCTTTCCCTTCTTAGGTTTTGGTACCATTTAGAATGTTAAGCTTAAAGGCTTATTAATAGCGTTAGTACACAAGCCTATTGGTTCTTCAGGATTTTAATAGCTAATTCAAAGTTATGAAAAATCTAGTAACAGGGGTTGACATCTCTAAAGATACATTAGATTACTGTTCTTTAGACAACAAAGAAGTACAAGTAAAAAATAGAGGTGTTTTGGAGAATCAACACCACGCCATTAATAAATGGCTGAAAAAATTTGATAAGACCAATACCGTTTTTGCATTGGAGCACACAGGACATTATGGTGCTGCTTTGATTGACTGTTTGAGCAGTAATGATTATGTATTCTACCTTATCAATCCTTTAGAGCTTAAAAAATCACTAGGTATACAGAGAGGCAAAAGTGATATAAAGGATGCTTATCGTATTGCAGAATATGCCATTACCAACAAACATAAATTAAGTCCATACCGCTTACCAGGAGAAAACATAGACAGGCTCAAAGCACTCATCACAGCAAGGGAACGCTACATCAAGATGTCTGTACAAGTTCAAAATAGCTTAAAAGCCAATGAAATATTGAACCGAACTATTGATGTGAATATGTTGATCACAGAGGAAAAAAAGCAGTATAAGTCTCTACAAAATAGCATAAGGAACATTGAAAATGAGATGCAAAAAATCATAAAGGCCGATCAAGATTTGAAAAATAGCTATAAAAAAGTGACAGCGGTAATCGGAGTAGGACCAGTAATTGCTATAAAATGCATCACAGAAACAGCCAATTTCACCAAATTCGATAACCCAAGAAAATTTAGCTGCCACTGTGGTCTAGCTCCTTTTCCGTACCAGTCGGGAAGTAGTATTAAAGGGAAAACCAAAACACATTTTTTAAGGGACAAATCGTTGAAGGCAATCCTACCTAAAGGGAGCCATTACCGCAGCTCAGCATGATCCGCAACTAAAGGCATACTACAATCGTAAGGTTATGGACGGAAAACACCATATGAGTGTAATAAATGCAATCGCCTATAAACTTGTATTAAGAATATTTGCTGTTGCCAAAAGAGACGAACCATTTATAAAATTAGTGGCTTAAAAATTTGTTTTTAACTTAGAATGCTCAGGGCGGGCTTATCATAAGCAAAACAGGCACGGATTACCATTATAAATCCGCGCCATCGGGAATAAGGCTCGCCAATTGTATTTCAAAGAGCTTTTACCTAAAATGTTGCCATGCAAGCCACACAAAAGGATTCGTGCGGTAGCGAGGTTTTTGCTTTAAAAACTCTCTTTATATTTCGGGGGTAATAACTTTTGTATCTGATCCTGCTCTATTTGTGCCTGTAAAAACTGTTCTGTAAAAACTGTATCATACTCGGGATTAAATCCTAATATATCAAGTGGATGCTCATATTCAGTTGCTGAATATTTCCCCCATTTAGCACTTGCCCCAAAAACAAAATATTCATTGTAGTGCATTTCAAAAAGAACTGCCGATATATAATTCCCGCTTATCAATTCCTCCCAAGTTATATCAATAGGGAATTTCATTCTAAACATTGGTTCTCCTTCCGTAAAATCTTGTGTATTTTGAATGATGACAAAATGAGTTTCCCCAATATTTTTAATAACCTTTTGTAGTTGCTCAAAATCTTCCTTTACAAATAAACAACCGCCTATTAATGGTATCATCTTATAATTTGAAGTAAAAATCAAATCAGGTAATCCTTTTTGTTGAATAAATATTTTATCTTGTATTGGTTTCCAAATATTTTGATATTCATTTTCTGTTAACCAATATTTTTGCAAATACTCTTCCGCAAGTTTTTGATTTCCCCATTCACTTTCAGGAACTAATTTTGAAAAAGAAGAGTACCAATAATTTAAGTATTCCTCAATATGTCGGATATACTCTATCATTGCCCTACTCTTATTTTAAATACTGAACCTGCTTTGTTTATATCAATTGTGTATATTCCTGTCTTTGTAGAAAAGTGATTAAACAAAGTTGTTCCATCTTGCATTAAAATAGTTCCATTTGCTTGCCTTGTACCTCCTTGAGATATTGCTTTGAAAATAGATGCTCCATCGCCTTTTACAAACCCCTGCATTCCTGCTTTTACTTTTGCCAAAGAACCCGCTCCCTGGATTAGGCTTTCAGCACTATTAAATTGGTTTAAGAGTTTCGTACTCGTCTTAGCGGCACTACTGGCCACCGATCTCGCTCCTACTTTTATACCTGTTTTAATACCTCCTTTAACCAAGGAGGAGCCACCAAGGGTAAAAACATCCAGAACAATTGAACCTGCGCCAAGGGCCACCATCCAGCCATTGCCCTCGTTTATGCCTTTATAGATGTCCTTTACACCCCCGGCTATGGGTACAAAATCCAACACCGTGTCTGCCACATCCGCCCCTGAAATGCCCAGTCCACTTCCCGATGTGGATATGCCCCCTGCCCCCGTAGGGCCAAAGATAGACAAATTGGTCGGAACCGCTGCGGACATATTGCCCGGCACGTCCAGCATGTGCACCACCGGGGCGGGGGCTCTTTGGCTACGACCTCCAAATAGATTCTTAATGGGGTTTACTATATGTTTATTAACCCATTTTTCGACTGGTTTGCCAATGGCTCCCTTGAACCAACGGCCATATTGGGCACTGGTTATTTCATCCAGCCATCCTTCAATGGTGTCCGAAATATTGCGTTGTTGCTCCGGGGTAAAAGTTATCGGCTCTTGGTTTGGGCGTTCTTTCCCTTCCCTGGCGTATTGCTCCCCCGAAGGGTCCACATACATCAACGGGTTGTTGAGCACATAAGAATATCTGTTGTAACTTAATGTGCTGTACGGGTCCTGTACGTAATCGTCCGGCATCAGGAAACGGTGAAGAACGGGATCATAAAGCCGCCCATTCATATGCACCAAGCCAACGCTCAACAGATGCTCATGACCAGTATATCCCCGGTCCAAAAAAAGCCCCCAAGTCTGCCTATGGCGGAAGTGGTTATACTTGTTTCAAAGAACTTTAACCGTCATTAAATCGCTTGTTTGCCCTTATTCTTTAGGGCACGAGCAGAAAGATGCTCGCGCCAGCCGGGGGTTTAGCTTATTCATATTTCTCCTCTAACAGGATAATCCTTTAAAATATTTTCAATGTCTGACACTATTGTATCTAATGACATGTTATCAGAAACAAGCTTAAAACTTAATTTATCGTTGTCATTTCCAAATTTAATCACACCGTCCCATTCTATATTTCCATTTAAATTTAAAACCCCCTTTAAATGTATTCCCTCCTCCATAGTATCGAACTTTGCTATTGAGAGCTTTCCAAGCTGTAAATCTTTAAGTTCCTTTAAAAATATTTGGAAATCATCCGTTCTTAGATTTACTGAAAATAAACCTTTAATGATACCTAAATTAATATTGATTTCTGCACTTATCCAATTTCCATCCTCAAAATCATATCTTTCTGGATATAGTCTTTTTAGAATCTTAACTTTAACATGTTTGTAGTCTGATTTTATTGTCATCGTTCCTTTTTTTATTGGAGTATTACTGTCATTACATCCCCAAAATTATTGGTAACTACTTTTAGATTATCCCGAATAAAGATAGTCGTTCCAATTCTATTTCCTGGAAAACTACTTGCTGGATTATTTATAACATCAATTACTGCCCGTGGAGATAAAATTCCTCTGGCTTGCATCTGATCTAAAGCATGCCCAGTAAATTTAACACCATCGATAGTTGTAGGGGTATTAGGGGAAACAGAACTAAATGGATTTCCTGACCTACCAACAGGAGTAGCTCCTTGGATATTAGTCTGAACCTTCACCAAATCAAAGGGATCCACTGTAGCCTTAATATTTAAGTTACCACTAAGTCCACCATCTCTAATCGTTGATCCTGCTGTTTGTCCGGAACCTGTAGGTGCCGTTGTGGGTGCCGCCGTATTTTGGGGCGACATCAGTTCCGCCTTAATGGCCATGGAGTCGTCTGCAAGGTTCACTCCTTGTGCCTCCATGGTTTGTATGGCGGAAACACTTGGCCGTAATGGCGCACCTTTAAGCAAATGTCCTTTCGGTGCACTAAAACCACCTATAATGCCCCCTAT
>NZ_JAYEEQ010000011.1:0-124786 GCF_034651555.1 Aurantibrevibacter litoralis
ATCCCTGCTAAATGGATTAAAAATGCAAGGCAGTACAAATTAAGGGTATATGGTAAATTGCATTTTAAAACTTAGATGCCCCCTAATAAAACAAAAAAACAGTCCCGAAAACCAACTGATCCAAGCATATTGGACAGACCAACAATTGCTTTGTCCTGGGCTAAATCCAGATAAATCGATGCATTCCCCTAAATCTGTCAATCAGAGAAATGAAGCTTTGCCTCAACCGGTCAAATTTGAACAATGAGAATGGCGAAATAACCTTATTTTTAAAGACATGCGGATTTATGGTTGCAATCCGTGCCATGAAACGAAGAAAGTTGGCCATAACAAAAAACAACTATAAAAAGTCGTTGATTTATTATTTTTTGACGAGTGTCGACAAAGTACAAAGCAACAACGACAGGGGAAGCCTATTTTATTAACTCAATAACCATCCTTTCAAAGAAAAATAATTGTAATGCCGGAAGACTATTATTTTAGTTCGGCAAGAAACTATGCGGAATTAGGTTATGAAATTGAGGTCTTAGTACAGAATTTGTTTTGATATGCTTTGTGGGCACGGATTGCAAATCTGCGCTATCGGGTCATGGCAGGGCATCGAAGAATAAGCACTTCCGAAAGATATGTACAGGAAGACCTGAAACAGTTGCAGCAGATCATAAACACCTTTCATCCCCTGTGCTGAGTTTATCAAAGCGATTAAAATAGAACCTATGGAACGAAAATTGTATCTTTACTTTCCACAAAATCGAAAGAGAAATGGCAACCTTGGATTTAAGACAGAGCGTACAGAACTACGTAGATACGGCGGACGATAGATTATTGAAAATGATAAAGGCATTGGTAGAAACCTACTATGACGATGCCGAGCGCATCAGCGTAGAACAGTACAATAAGGAATTGGAAGCTTCCGAGGCGCAGATTGAACGTGGGGAGTTCTACACTCAGGAACAAGTACGCCAAACCATTGAGGAATGGGAAAAGGAGTAGTCTGGTCTCCCGAGGCATTGGAGCAGTTGACCGATGCCCGAAAAGCGATACTCAACGTCAGCAAATCCCTAAAAAGTGCCAATAGGTTGGCAAGGGAAATCTTCGAGAGCACGGACATACTTGCCGACCAGCCCGAAATGTATCCCCCGCTAGCGCGAGCATCTTTCTGCTCGTGCCATCAAGAGTGAGCGACAAGAATCTAGAAATATGAATAAGCAATAAGCCACGAAATAAATATCTTGGTTTTCGTATTTTTAGAGTCGTATGAGCAGAAAATACAAATTTCAAAATCTCGCTGTGCCAAGTTTTCAACTTCGTACTGCGTTTTCGAGGTAAAAAACGGTTTAGTATCCTTAAGTGATGTTCAATTATGAGGAGTTATTTAGCAGGTTGGGCACGAGCATGACGCTTGCGCCATTGGTAAGGCCAAATTTATTTTACACTTTTAAATAGTCGCTAACCTGGCAATACGCCCACATTTTGGCGCTATACCTCATTTGTTTGATTTCTAGAAGATCCTTAAAATGCGTGCATAGGCTATTCTGAACTCAGTTTTTTTAATACTTCCTTTAGCTTGGTAGGATTGCTTTGGTAAGACTCCAAATTGAATAAGGCTACTTTTCTAAAATCAATAGGGTGGCTTTCACTTTGCAGGGAAATATAGCCCGATTTTAAGGGAGTACCATCTACCTTCACATTAGGATCTGAAGGGGTTACATTACCTCCACCAATTTGGGGTTTAAAGTAGGTGAGTACGGTGTCTTTTTCTACAATATGATATACAATAGAATCGCCAAGCACTAAAAAATAAGCGGTAACCCATTGCTCGCCATGATAGGTTTTGGAGGTAGCATTGAGACAGTGCGGCGTAAACAATTCTTCATTAATAACGACATGGGTACCCGGGGTGCATAAGTTGCTGGTCGTTCGCTCATCTACACCATTACCACCCAATAATTGACCTTCGATAGAAATAGGGAAGTCTTGATCTTTCAACATGGTTTTAGGATCTTGGCCATGAAGCATGGCGCCGGAATTCCGCAGTGCCCAACCTTCACCGCCCTTGGCTTGCTCGCCCACAAATCGATATTCTACGCGCAAAAGGTAATACGAAAAAGGGGTGTTGTAGAAAATATGCCCGTATTGTTGGTCAAAAGTGTCATAACCATCATAACGTACTTGCATTAAACCGTTGGCTACCCGAAACGTATTGGCATAATTTTCATGTAGCTCGTGTTTTGCTATTTTAATAGTCCAATCGTTCAAATCTTTGCCATTAAAGAGTTGCTGCCACGTTCCTATGGCATCTGATTTATTTGATTTTACCGGATAGCAAGAAAATGAAAGCACAGTTGCCAACAGAAATAAAAGCGGGAATCGCATCATCGAAGTTTTTTTAGTCCTATTTTTTAAAGGTACATAAAACGTATAAAGTACGCTACATTTCGTAAATGAATCATTGCTCTAATCGCGTAGCTTTTCATTCATTTTCTGCCATTTTTGATACTATTTCCTTCAGCATTTTGGCAGCCAAATACGCCGTCATTTCCTGAAAATCTCGTAAAGGATTATATTCTACAATATCAGCACCCAAAACATCCCCATCTAAATTTTGTAATAAGGTTATAACTTCTCTTGAGGTGAGTCCGCCCGGTTCGTGGTGCGATACACCAGGTGCAAATGCGGGGTCAAATGCATCCATGTCTAAAGAAATATAAACAGGTTTTTGAAACTTAGGCAAGGCAGAAAGATCCAAATGGCGCATTTCATGTACTTCCACATTAAATTTTTGAGCCTGAGTACGTTGTTCCGGATTTAGAGTGCGAATGCCAATTTGGACTAATCGATTTGCAAAGCCATTTTCCATAATTCTCGCAAAAGGACAGGCATGCGAAAACCGATCTCCTTCAAAAACGTCGTACAAGTCGGCGTGGGCATCGATATGAAGAAGGTCCATTGGCCCATACTTATGGTAAAAGGCTTTTATAACTGGGAAAGTAATGGAATGATCGCCACCCAACGTTACAATTTTAGTGGAGCCTTGAAGTTGCGCAGCGCTTATTTTCTCGATCTCGAAATAGGAGCTTACTTTAAAATCGCCCGCATCTTTTAGAATGTTATTTTCTAATGAAAACCCAGATTCGGAATAAAGATTCATAGCACCACTGTGCAACGCCTTTCGAATTAAGGGTGGCGCAAGACGTGTACCTTTTTGAAAGGACGATTTTTCATCGAACGGAATACCTATAATTTTAATCATACCGGCGTGGTAACAATCTGTATGTTCAGCACAAAAAGCTAGAAGGGCACGTGCCCATTATAAAAGAATCCTGGCACAAACTATAGCCGTTGTAAAAGGTACGTCCTATGCTTTTTCGGGTGACAAATATTTATAAACGAGTCCGGCTAACAGGGCGCCAACTATGGGTGCTACCCAAAACAGCCATAATTGTTCTAAGGCCCAACCCCCGGCAAAGAGTGCCTGACTGGTACTTCTTGCAGGGTTTACAGAGGTATTGGTTACCGGGATGCTAATGAGATGTATAAGGGTTAATCCCAGACCAATGGCCAGCCCGGCAAAACCTTTGGGAGCTTTGGAATGCGTAGCTCCCAAAATAATAATGAGAAACATAAAGGTAAGAACAACCTCCGTAACCAATGCGGCTACCATATTGTAGCCGTCGGGAGAATGTTCCCCATAACCATTGGCTGCAAAGCCACCAATTTCGAACCCGGCTTTTCCTGTTGCAATGGTGTACAAAATGGCAGCCCCGGCGATACCGCCCAAAACCTGAGCAATAATATAAGGCAATAATTCTTTTTGGTTAAACCGACCACCCATCCATAACCCAATGGAGACGGCCGGATTTAAATGACATCCAGAAATATGACCTATAGCGTAGGCCATAGTCACTACAGTTAAGCCAAAGGCAATCGCTACGCCTACAAATCCAATTCCCAGTTCGGGATAGCCGGCAGCGAGAACCGCACTACCGCAACCACCCAGAACCAACCAAAGGGTTCCAATAAACTCTGCAACTAATTTTTTCATAATTTTTAGTTTTAAATGGTTATTTGATACATATGAAATGCACCATCACTTAGCCAAAATAACAGGATGATAGCCTTGATGTTGACATTCCGTTAAAACTAAGATAGTAATTTAATGCATTTAGCTGTGTTATTCTATCATAGGATTTTTAGTTGCTTGGTTCTATATGGATCAATACCTGACCAAGATCTGGAATTTTAGCTTTTAGGGTATCTTTAAGTTGATGCGACAGGTAATGGCCTTCTGTAACCGTAATTTTGCCGTTTACATGGGCATGAAGATCTACATGATATTTCATTCCTGTTTTTCGTACAAAGCATTTTTCGGTACCAAGAATGCCCGGTACAGACAGGGCAACGACTCTAATTTCATCAATTAAGGTGTCATAGCGATGTTCATCCATAACCTCACCAAGGGCCGGTCTAAAAATGAGGTAACTGTTGTAATAGATAAATCCGGCTGCCAGTAGGGCCGCCCAATCATCTGCCTTCTCGTACCCTTCGCCAAAGAGTAAAGCAATGCTAATGCCAATAAAGGCCATTACAGAGGTTATGGCGTCACTTCTATGGTGCCAAGCATCTGCTTTTAATGAGGAACTATTGGTTTCTATGCCTTTTTTTAACACCAGTCGATAGGATAGTTCCTTCCAAAGTATAATGCTTCCAAGCACCATGAGTGTCCATGGTTTAGGGGTTTTGTGCGGGGTAAGGATATGTTGAACACTTTCATACGCAATTATAGTAGCCGAGGTTACCAGAAAGGCAACCACAATAAATGTAATTAGAGGCTCTATTTTACCGTGGCCGTAAGGATGATTTTTATCGGCAGGCCTACGTGCATAGTGGAGACCTAAGAGTACAAAAAGAGAGGAGAAAATATCGGTGGTCGATTCAATGGCATCGGCAATTAGGGCATACGAATTTCCAAAAAATCCGGCCAACCCTTTTACAACCGCCAAGCAAAGGTTGCTGGCAATGCTAAAATAAGTGGTGCGTATAGCGGTTTGTACCTGGTTCATTTTATGTAACTACCGGTTATTCTTATGGAATTTGATGTTAAATTCCCAAGACAATTTTTGCGATGGAAAAATAAATGAGAATACCAAAAATATCATTACCTGTGGTAATAAAAGGCCCTGTGGCCACTGCGGGGTCTATGCCTCGATGATCTAGAAAAATGGGAATAAAGGTACCTATAAGCGCCGCTATAATGATGACTACAATTAAGGCAATGCAAATGGTGGCAGAGACGGCATAGGAGGTATGGAAGATAAAATGGCTAATAAGAAGAACGATTGCAGCAATGACTAAACCATTGATCAGCCCAAGTAAAAATTCCTTTACCAAACGCTTAATGATTTCTCCTTTCACCGAGTCATTGGCCAACCCTTGCACCATTATAGCAGAGGATTGTACCCCGACGTTCCCTGCGGTAGCCTGTATTAGAGGCACAAAAATGAGCAGAATTGGAAACTCTGTCATTACGGTTTGAAAACTATTAATGATACTCGCTGCCCCTATACCTCCAAACATACCAATAATTAGCCATGGCAATCGTGCACGGGTTAGTTTTAGAATGCTGTCATCGGCTTCTACATCTCTAGAGATACCGGCTGCCAATTGGTAATCTTTTTCGGCTTCTTCTTTTATAACATCTACAATGTCATCGATGGTTATTCTGCCAACTAAACGGCCAATTTCGTCTACGACCGGAATGGCTTCCAAATCGTATTTCGACATTATTTTGGCTACCTCTTCCGGTTTTTCATTTACGTTTACGAAATCTACCTTGGGGATATAAATTTCGCTAATGTGGGTTTTGGTAGATGCTGTAAGTAAATCCTTTAACGACAATCGGCCTTTAAGAAGTCCCTCATCGTCTACCACATAAATGGAATGTACACGGGTTACATTTTCGGCCTGCGCCCGCATTTCTTTAACGCAAGTAAGCACATTCCAATTTTCATTTACTTTTACCAACTCTTTTGCCATGAGTCCGCCTGCCGAGTTTTCATCATAGCGCAAAAGGTCTACAATATCCTTAGCGTGGTCTCTATCCTCAATTTCGGAGATAACTTGTTGAACGATGCCTTTTGGAAGTTCGGCAATAATGTCGGCGGCATCATCGGTATCTAGCTCACCTAGTTCAGTAGCAATTTCCTTTGCAGATAAATTTCTTAAAATACGTTCCCGAATATCTTCATCGAGCTCTGTAAGTACATCCGATGTCTTATCGCTATCTAAAAGTTTAATAAGATAGGTAGCTTCATCTTCATTAAGCTCATTTATTACTTCGGCCACATCTGCATAATGCACATCTTGCAATAGGGTCAAAAGTTCTTGATCCTTTTGGCTTTCTATGAGCTGTTCAATTTCAGCTACTAACTCGTATGTGAGTTTAAACGGTATCATGCGCTATCTTCGTGGTCAGGTCAATAAAATGGGCTACAGAAAGCTGTTCGGGACGCTTGTCAAAGATAGCATCTTCTTTTAGAATATCAGAAATGGCGAAGGATTTTAAACTGTTGCGCAGTGTCTTTCGCCGTTGGTTGAAGGCCGCTTTAACCACTTTTCGGAATAGGTTTTCATCACAGCCAAGGTTTAAATCGTTTTTTCGTGTCAACCGAAGCACTCCGGATTGCACTTTTGGGGGTGGATCAAAAACTTGGGGCGGTACCGAAAATAAATATTCGGCATTATAAAATGCCTGTACTAGTACAGACAGAATGCCATAGACCTTACTACCCTCTTTTTCGCAAATGCGCTGCGCTACTTCTTTTTGAAACATGCCTGTAAACTCGGGCACATATTCTTTCAATTGAAGTAATTTAAACACGATTTGCGTAGAAATATTATACGGAAAATTACCGGTTATAGCAAAGGGCTCATTCTTAAATAGAGTGATGAGGTCGTAATTTAAAAAATCGGCTTCTATCACTTTAAACGTTGCGTTGCGTTGCCTCAATTGCGGATGCTCTAATGAGAAACTATGATTCAGATAAATAATGGAATCGGCATCTAAATCCATAGCCACTAAATCCATATCGCGCTCCAGAAGGTATTTGGTTAACACCCCTGTTCCGGGGCCAATTTCTATCACATCCCGATATCCTCTGAGGGATAAGGTTTCCGCAATCTTTTGAGCAATGACTTCATCCTTTAAAAAATGTTGACCTAAATGTTTTTTGGCTTTTACGGGACTTTCCGAAGTGGAAGCTTCTGAGCGATTTTTTTTATGGGAATCGTATTTTTTTTTGGCTTTTTTAGACATGGCAATAAAGGTTTTCACCCTGTTATTAAAGAGTAGCAATTTAGGGATTACTTGGGTAAATATGAGATCGTAAGACTTATTTTTCAGTATATACCCACGCTTTTGTGCCCGAGGCTAACACTACTTCCGTTCTTAGATAATCGTCCCCTTCGTAGGCATCAGCTTTTTGTAGATCTACTTCGGTGATCTCATAAACGATACCGTTCAAGGGGTTGTTGTGGAGTACAGACTTGCAAATAATAGGGTAACGACCGGCTATTTTCTGCTCCGAAAGGGCATACCCAAAGAGTGTATCCGGTGCCCCATTTAATTTTCGTTTAAAAAGAGTCATTTGTATGTGTTCTTCTTGCAAAGTACCATAGGTAAAAAGAAAGGCCATATACTTCCTATTGCTCGTTAATAATCTCTAATTCGGTTCGGAAAGCCACAAATTTATTGGCAAATAGTGATTGCGCCTCGTTGCGTAAACGTGAGGCATCTTCTTTGTAATAGGCTTCTAGTGTGCGTTTATCTTTTGTAAAGTATTGTACGGAATAGGTAATGCCCCCCATTTCTTCTTCAACCAGCACTCTGCACATCCGCGCCTGTGCAAATTTACCTGTGGCCAGCATATTTGGGATATGGGTTTGCTTCATCCATAGTAGCCATTGGTCGTGTGCCGATTCCTCGATGTTTATGGTAACGTTATAAATGTACATAGGTGAGGGTATAAAATTATAGTGGTCGCTTTTCGGATGTTTAGGTGTACACGGGTTTCATGCCTTGATTTTCTAATGCGGTTAGGATGTTGCCTTCACAATGCTAAACAAGGATCCAAAGGTTCTTACTGTGTTTCTTTTTAGGGCGTTTTATTTTGTTCAGAAATCGTGCGCAAGCCTATAAACCTTTAATTTATGGCATCGCCTCTAAGCCTTCTAAAGTTTCTCCTGGCTTCAGGGAAAAAGTAACTGTCTTGGTAATTATAAATAATTTTCTCGTAATGTTCCATGGCCTTTTCGGGTTCGTTGAAAACAGTCCGATACAATTCCGCCAGCGCAAAATAGGCGTCATCTGCTAAAATATCGTGACCGTAAAAATTGATAATTTTAATGTAGTTAAACGCTGCCGTTTTATAATCTTTAAGACTTTCCAGAAGTTGAGCCTGTTTCAGCAACGCTTCATCTTCAATTTTTTCTCCTTTATGAGCTATTAAAATTTCGTCTAAAAGAGAAATAGCCTCCCGGGTTTTGTTCTGGTAGGCCAAGAGATCGGCACGCGCGTATTTTTTAAGGGCGGTTTGCGTGGAATCTTCCTGAGAATTATCGGAGATTACCAAACTCAAATCCATGGCATCATTGGCAATAAGTTGCGAAGTAGAACTACGGAGTACTTTAAGTTGTGTTAAGGCCCAATCAAAATCGCCTTTATAAAAACTGGTCTGGGCTACCTTAAAACGAGCATTTTGCCCTAAAACATCATTCTTTAAATCTTTTTGTACTTGTGAAAAATAGATAAGAGCCTGATTAAATTTTTGATCGTATACTAAAATATCGCCCAGCCCCATTTTTAGAGAAGCTTCCCCAAATTTGCTTAAAGGGAGTTCTAACCCTCTTTTTAGTATTGCTATGGCCTTTTCCGGCGCATCCCTTTTAAAGGTGAGAAAATGGGCATAGGCAATTTGAAGGACAACGGTTTTGGGCTGATACCCATACATATCCATTAAACTTTCGAAGGTTTTTTGGAGGTCGTTTAATTTTTTAGGATCCGCATCCAAAAGATCAATATCTATGATATGAAGTTGCGATTTCAGTGCTAATTCCATGTCCGAACAATTGGCCTGTATATACGTAAAAATAGTTCGGGCTGCTTGGTTTTCATTGGCGTCCATAGCCATTTCGCCCAAGGCTTCCATACGCAATAGTGCATTATCAGGATCTCTCTTGTAAATGGCTTTTTCTTGGATAAACGCATTGCCAAAATCTTTTTGCTTTACAAAAAGCCAGCTCAAAAGCTCGTTCCAAATAAGATCCGGATTTCGCTGGGCATTTTTAAGCAATAATTTTTTTAGTTTGATATTGTTTTCGTTTTCCGCATCTTCCGTCACAAAATCGTTGATACTGCGCAACACATTTGATTGTGGCGTTCTGTCTTCTGCAATAAGCCTAAGGTAGGCTTCGTACATTTTTTCGATGTTACCTTGTTCGCCATAAATGCGCGCCATTTGAAAGTTATAGTCCAATTGCGGATTAAGATCCATTGCCGTAGCATACGCCTTAATAGCATAATCCAGCAAGGTGTATTTTTGAAATTGGAACCCGATAGCATACCCAAAATTCGGATTTTCCTCAATCGCACGAATGGCTTTATCGTAATTTAGGTTGGCTAGCTCCGGTTGTTTTTGAAGCATATAATTGTATCCCAAATGAATGTACCATGTTGGTAAGGTGTTTTTTTCGGCGGTTTTTTTTTGTAGCCATGCTTCGGCATCCGTGTAGCGTTCCAGTTGTTGGTAACAGCTAATCAGATTTTCCAGATAATCTGTTCTCCGAGGGTTTTTTTCTGCCAATTTTTCATAAAAAACAACCGCTTTTTTAAAGTCACCATCATTAAAATAGTGCTTTGCCAGAAAATCATCTTGACTAAAGGCACTCTGGGCAACCGAAAAAGCAATAAAAAATAGCAGTAGTTTCACTGGAACAAGAGTTTATATTAAGTAGTTCATTTCAAATGGTATATACGTTTAATGTATGCGTCGATGTTGTCTTACATTGGTTTGATCGTTGTATTTCGTACCGCAGTAGGCATTCGTTTTGTTCTCCAAAATCCCGATGTCTGGGTTTTGCATCTTTTCTGTCAAATATACACAGAAAGCAGCAAGAAGCTCTTAAAAGCATACTAAAATGGGCCGTAGTGCGTGGCAAAAGATAGGGTGTTTATGGGCAATGCAACACCAAAGTACAAGCCTAATGGCGAAACATTTGCTTAAAAACAAATGACGTAGTGCTCCGTATTAAGTGCAGTATGTAGTGCGTTCCCCTTAATGAATCGTATCAAAGCCACAATAGGGCACTAAAACTTTAGGGATACTAATACCGTCCGGGGTTTGGCAATTTTCTAAAATAGCGGCTAGTACACGGGGCAAGGCCAAAGCACTGCCATTTAAGGTATGCGCCAATTGGTTCTTACCTAATTTATCTTTATATCTCAATTTTAGCCTATTGGCTTGAAATGTTTCAAAATTTGAGACAGAGCTTATTTCTAACCAGCGATCTTGAGCCGTAGAAAACACTTCAAAATCAAACGTAAGAGCCGCAGTAAAACCCATATCGCCTCCACAAAGGCGTAGAATTCTATAAGGAAGTTTTAGTTCATTTAGGATATCTTTTACATGGGCTACCATTTCTTCTAATGCCTCATACGACGTATCGGGATGTGCTATGCGAACAATTTCTACTTTATCAAATTGGTGTAATCGGTTTAGGCCACGTACATGGGCACCATAACTCCCGGCTTCTCGCCTAAAACAAGGCGTATAGGCCGTAAGGCAAATAGGAAAATCGGTTTCATGCAAAAGTACATCTCGATATAAATTGGTAACCGGTACTTCTGCTGTAGGAATAAGATATAAATTATCTTCACCTACATAATACATCTGTCCTTCTTTATCGGGCAATTGTCCGGTGCCAAAACCGGAAGCTTCATTTACGAGGTGTGGTACCTGAACTTCGGTATAACCGGCTTTTGTGTTTTTATCTAAAAAATAGTTGATTAAAGCACGTTGCAATCGGGCACCTTTTCCCTTGTATACCGGAAAACCGGCACCTGTAATTTTTACCCCTAATTCAAAATCAATAAGGTCATATTTTTTGGCCAATTCCCAGTGGGGAAGTGCGCGTTCGTTTAATTTAGGAATAACCCCATCTTTAAAAATTTCTTCATTATCTTCGGCATCTTTACCGTGTGAAACAGAGGCATGGGGTGTATTTGGAATTTGGTAAAGCTTTTGCTGAAGTGCCTCTGCCGTATGAGCAAGAACATCACTTAGTTCTTTAGAAATTTCTTTTAAATTTCCGGTTTGCTCCTTTAAAACATTGGCTTCTTTGGTTTTGCCGCTCTTAAATAATTCGCCAATTTCTTTAGATCGTTTGTTGGCCTCCGCTAAAGTAGCATCTAATTTAGTTTGTGTTTCCCTGCGCTTTTCATCTAACGCAAGCACTTCTTCAATTAAAGTACGAGCATCGATATTTCGGTTGGCAAGGGCACTGATAATGCCTTCTTTATCTTCTCGAATGGTGTGCAATTGCAACATTGATTTGTTTTTTTAATGGCGCAAATTTACACTAATATTGACACTTCTATAGTAAAAAGCAAAAGTGATCTTAAAGGAATTATTCTTTCTTTGGCACATCATAACATGCTGCATGCTGAAATCATATACATAGTGATAGATATACTCGAAACAAAGGAATTTACTGTTTTTTGTGTATTTTAGGAATTCATTCCTCAAAAAAAGCAAAAACATTCTGCAAAAGAAGGAAAATTATTTTGTAGCTTTTGAAATGCAAATATGATACTTTTTAAATGAATTGTCCCAAAGACCTGAAAGAACGAGAACCCATTTGGCTCGCATTGTCGGCATTGTATTTGGACACGGAACTCCAAGAATCAGATTTTCAGCACATTGCTCATAGTATACGGGATAGCCCATTCACATTTCACGAGGTGAAGATAATAGATAAATATGAAGTTTTCCCCGTGTTGTATGCCAATCTATTGGGCATAGCCGGTGTCTGGACGGGCTTTGATGCACAATGGCTTTTCCATAAAATTACGGCCAAACTAAAAAGACAAAATAGGGTTAAAAAAATGGGTGTTAGCTGTATGTATTTCTTGTTTTCTGCAATGCATAGAGCCAATTGGCAGAAATTAGAGCAACAGTATATCCACTTAAAAACAAAACCAAATTCGTAGCTTTAGGAGTTGGTGGTATATAGCGTAAGCACTGCCTTCTTAGGATGCTATAAAAGCATGTAGGGCCGAATAAAAAACAGCCAAAGTGGCCGTGCATAGCGCAGACTAAATTTTAATAATACCAATACTATGATTTTTGAACATTTTGCGGTTAATGTAGATAAGGTACGTGAAAGGGTGCAGTGGTATGTAGAAAATATAGGGCTAAAAGTGGTAAGCGCGCAACCCGAAGCACCGCATATGACCTTTTTGGCAGACACCTCCGGCCGGGTGGTGTTAGAGGTATATCATAGGGCAGATGCCCCACTAACGGATTTTTCGCAACAGCATCCGCTTGTATTTCACCTGGCTTTTGTTTCGGAAAAGGCCCAGGCAGACAGTCACAGATTACAACAACAGGGTGCTACATTTTTTGAAGAAATAAGGAAAGAAGATGGCAGTTGTTTAGTCATGTTACGCGATCCTTGGGGCATGCCGTTGCAGTTGTGCCAGCGTACCCACAAGTGGTAAGGCTATTTTATTGTTGTGATTTTTGAAGTTCCATTTTTTCTGAGGGCAAAATCCAATCGTTATGTTTAAAATGATGCCAGGGCACCGAAGCCAAATCTACTTTAGGATCAATAAAAGTTCGTGCAGGTTTTCCGTTAATACTTACGTCTGAAACTACGTAAACAGCCACTTCTTGGCCTACCTTTCGGTATTCTTTTTTTAGATATTGGGCAAACTGCCACATAAAATCGGGATAGGAACTTAGCCGCGCTATCTGTTTTTCGGTGAGGTAGTCCTTTAGGTGCACTAAAGTTTGTGTTTCAGTATTTTTATCGACGACATAAAACCGGGTATCGCCGGCCCTACTGCGCAGCATCATACGCCAACTCAGTCGATGCCCTTCCTCGGTCCATAACACATGGTCCGTAAAAAAATGGTGGCGTAGGGGCAACCCTATTTGGATGACGAAATACAGCCCTAAACACGTTAGTAATACGTTTTTATACCCCGGAACGATGACTTTATTTAAGGTGTATGATTTTTTTCGTTTAAGGAAGATGTTGCGAATAATTTCCGGTTCAAAGAAGAATACACTAAAGGCGAGCGATAGATAGGGAAAAATTCCTATTTGAAAAACCAAAGAATTAAATACATGGAAGAATATGGAAATACTAAACGCTATTTTTCGAGTGGGTTTCCAAAGTAATGCCGGTACTATAAGCAGATCAAAAAGAATCCCAAAAACACCGATGGTTTTATGTACCCAAGGCTCTTGTAATAGATCGCCTATAAGTACATAATGCGCCTTGTTTTGCATCAATATTCTGATGATCCCAAAATCTAACCAATCCGCATATAATTTGGCTATTGAAGCATAGGTATAAACGATAAGTAATTGAGCTACCACAATCCATTTGACATAGCTGTACATGGCCTCTGAACGGATAGACGGGCGTTGGCGGGCATCAATAGAACAGCTTTTATGGGCTGGGAAAAGCGCCATAAAACCGGCTATAAGTACCAATAAGTAATAATGGTTGTTGTAGGCCGATTTTTGCATAAAATAAACGCCGGACCACAGGAGCAAAAAGGCTATGGCACTAAGGCGGTATTTGTAACCCAATGCCATACATACGCCCAAGCTACCCATCAAAAAAAAATAAAAATACATGCCGTTGCCCGGTAAGGGCTGTAGCCATTCAAAGCCAATAAATGTAAACGTAAATTGGGGATCTATCAGAATTCGTTTTACCCATCCGGTTAAGATGGCACCGTAACATTCTAAACTTACTAAAATACCAAAAAACACCCTAAATATAACTAAGGGCGCATTGTCCATCTTTGTAAATAACAAACGGTTTAGCATTTATTTTTCTAGTAAAGATAGGGCTGTTTTCTTATCTTTTGCGAGTTGTTTTTTCAAGGCTTCTACCGATTCAAAACGGTGTTCGTCTCGTATCCGATCTAGTATTTGGATTTGTAGTTTGCGGTTATACAAATCTTCGTCGATTCCAAAAAAATGAATTTCAATGGTCTTTTCTGTGCCCGCAACGGTTGGGTTAAATCCAATATTCATCATGCCGTACACCTGTTGTTGCTGAATTTCGGCGCGCACTACATACACGCCATTTTTGGGAATGAGTTTATAAGGTTCCGGAATGGCGAGGTTGGCCGTGGGAAAATGTAGTTGCCTACCAAGACCCTTACCTCTGGTTACAATGCCGCTAAGCATATAGGCATACCCCAGATAGCGGTTGGCTGTTTTTATATCGCCCTGTTCTAAGGCCAACCTTATTTTGGTAGAACTTACGGCAACTTCATCAATTTCTTGAGCCGATATTTCTTCTACATCAAATTTAAAGGTTTTTCCGAAGGCTTTTAAGTCGTTGATGTCCGCATTTCTGTTGCGCCCAAAACGATGGTCGTAACCAATAATTATTCTTTTGGTATTGAGCCCACGAGATAAAATATCTTCAACAAATTCATCGGCAGTTAATCGGGAGAATGCTTTGGTAAACGGATGTATCAGGAGGTAGTCTAACCCCAAAGCGTGCAAAATTTGTTTTTTTTCTTCTAAGGTATTCAAAAGTTTTAGTTCTGCGTCTTTTTGAAGCACCATTCTTGGATGCGGAAAAAACGTGAGCACCATCGATTTTAGACCCAGTAATTTCGATTCTGATATGAGTCGGTCTAAAATCTTCCGATGGCCAATATGGACTCCGTCAAAAGTGCCAATGGTAATGGCGATGGGGAATTTATTGTCATGTTCGGAAATACCTTGAACTGTAATCACTTAAATAAAAAATAAAAAGGCTTATATTTGAGTTTGTTCTAAATGTACTTTATGAGCTCAAAATTACGGCTTGTTTTTTCAATTACCATATTTTTTGTTTCCTTTTACGGTTTTTCGCAGGTGAGCTACTGGCAAAAAAAGAATGTAAATTCGGTAGTATTCACCCCGCACTTAGCCCATTTAGAGGGTACAAACGCAACGGTGTTTGCGTTTCAGGAAACTCAATTTTTAGGAGCCTTAAAGGGCGTAGGTACCGCAAAGGAATCGACCAAGACCCTTTATTTTCCGAATGCAGATGGGGTTTTAATCCCATTTCATGTGGTAGAAACTCCGGTAATGGCTCCGGCATTGGCTGCCAAATATCCGCAAATACGCTCGTACACCGGCTACGGTTTAGGTAATAGCAAGCAAAAGATACGGTTTAGCGTTTCGCCACGAGGCATCCAAAGTATGATGGTGCATGCAGACCACGGGGCCAATACGTTTATGCAGAGAGCCTCTAACACAGGAGGTGATTATGTGGTGTATAGGAAACACGACGGTAGTGTAGATAAGGATTCCTTTTTATGCAGCACCGAAGCCAAATTTCGGCAAAGAGAAGGTTCGGCTTCCGCAAAACTAGTGGAAGATCAGGCACTGCGTAAATTTAGAATTGCGATTTCTGCATCTGGCGAATATACGGTGTATCACGGGGGCACCGTAGAGGGTGCATTGGCAGCTATTAATGCCAGTATAACCCGAATTAACGAAGTCTTTGAAACCGACTTAGGGGTAACTTTGGAATTAGTAGAAAATACCGATTTGGTCATTTTTACGGATCCTGCCACCGATCCGTATACCACTAATTTAAATGCGCAGGCTCAGAATACCTTAACGAATAGTATTGGTGAAGCCAATTACGATATTGGCCATTTGTTTCATCAAGGCACAAATAATGGTAATGCAGGAGCTATTGGAACCGTTTGTGTCGATAATTTAAAAGGAAGTGCCTTTGCTTCCGGAGTAAATCCGGAAGGAGATATTTTCGATCTCGATTTTGCAGCACATGAGATAGGGCATCAATTTGGTGCTAACCACACCTGGTCTTTCGAGTCCGAAGGCACCTTGGTTCAAGTAGAACCGGCTAGTGGCACTACGGTTATGGGCTATGCCGGAATTACGGGAATTAACGATGTGGCTTCTAATGGAGATGATTATTTTCATTATTTCAGTATAGTTCAGATGGCTGCCTATTTGTCTACCGCAGCTTGTGGGGAAACCATACCTCGGATTAATAGCACTCCGGTTATTACTCCTAGCGGAGATTATGTGATTCCTAAAGGCACTGCCTTTGTGCTTACCGGAAGTGCTACTGATCCGGATGTAGACGATGTGCTTACTTACGCATGGGAACAAATAGATAACGGTATTGTTACCCAATCTACCTTTGGACCTACCCGCCCCAGTGGAGCTAATTTTAGGTCGTTAAAACCGTCCACAAGTCCGCAGCGCTATTTCCCCCGACTATCTAGAGTGCTTCAGGGCAATTTAACGCAGACGAATCCTGCAAAAGGATCTGCTTGGGAAACGGTGTCTACGGTAGAACGCCAACTAAATTTTGCTCTTACCGTTAGGGATAATGCTATTGGGGGCGGCCAAGTGACTTCAGATTTGGTGGGTGTTTCCGTAGTCAATGGTGCAGGCCCGTTCTTGGTTAATTCTCAAAATACCGAGGGCATCAGTTATGAAACCGGATCTGTCCAAGAAATACAGTGGGAGGTGGCCAATACCCAAAATGCGCCGGTAAATACCCAAACAGTAGATATTTTTTTGTCTGTGGACGGAGGTCTGTCATTTCCAATTCTTTTAGTGGAAAATGTTCCTAATGACGGCAGCCATTCGGTACTCCTTCCCGGCATACCAACAACGGCAGGCAGGATCATGGTAAAAGGACACAACAACATCTTTTTTGCGGTAAATGCCGCTGCTTTTAGTATTGTTGATTCAGAAATCGTGTTAGGTTTTGAGTCCCTAACCCATACCCTGTGTCAGCCCAACGACCTTGTTCTGCCATTTTTGTTCACTGCTTTTGACGGGTTCAATGAAGCAATTTCCTTTTCGGCTTTAGGATTGCCCGTTGGACTCAGTGCCAACTTTTCGCCCGTAACTACCACCGTATCCAATACGGAAGTACTTCTTACGTTATCTTCCCCGGAAACCGTAGCACCGGGCGTGTATCCAATTATTGTAAGAGCTGAAGGTGCCACTGTTGTTAAAGAAGTACTACTGAATGTAACAGTGTCAGAATCTAATTTCTTGGATGTACCCTTGCTTTTGCCGGCAGATGGCGCTACAGGCATTTCTGTGCAACAAATTCTGGAATGGGAGGCAAATCCGCTGTACACCGCCTATGACATTGAGTTGGCAATGGACATGGCCTTTACAACGGTTATAGAAGCCGCTACGGTACTTTTTAATTCGTACACGCCGGTAAACCTCTCCGAAAACACTACCTATTATTGGCGTGTAAAACCAAAAAATGCCTGTGGGGAGGGTAGTTTTGGGTCGCCGTCTCAATTTACAACGGTCGCTATTAATTGCAAGACTGTTACCTCTACCGAAGTGCCTCGTAGTATATCTTCTATAGGGACACCTAGGGTAGTTTCTAAAATAATGGTTTTGGATGATTTACCGGTGGCAGATGTAAATGTCAGTTTGGATATTACCCATTCATTTTTGGCCGATTTAGTCGTCACCTTAACTTCTCCAGAAGGAACAACCGTAACGCTTATCTCAAATTCTTGTGGTGATCTCAGGGATATTAATGTGCTTTTTGATGATGAGGGCATTGCCTTTGTTTGTGGAACTACCCCCGGCATTTCAGGTGTTTTAAAGCCACTAGGATCTTTAGCTTCTTTTAATGGTGAATCTACACAGGGCGAATGGATATTGGAAGTTTCGGATACCGCTCCGGCCGATGGCGGCACGATTAATTCTTTTTCTTTGGATATTTGTGTAGAAGGAAATTTTAGACCCGATGCGGATAATGATGGCGTTTTTGATGATGGCGATGATTTGTGTTTGGGCACTCCTGAAGGTACGGAGGTAAATTTGCAAGGTTGCCCCGTGTTTCGATTGCCTGTAGATAACTTTTTAATTTCAGTACAAAGCGAATCCTGTAGAAGCAGCAATAACGGAATTATAAGTATTGCAGCAGCGCAGGTATTAGCCTATACCGTGACTATTACGGGCAACGGAAATACAGTAAATGCCGATTTTACTGAAAATTACCGCTTAGAGAATTTATCGGCGGGCAATTATGCCATTTGTATCCTAGCCACGGACGGCATTACACAATACGAGGAAGTTTGCCTAGAAGCTAACATTCGAGAACCCGACCCGCTGAGCGTATTTACCGCACTTTCTACCGAAAATAGGCAACTAACCCTGAGTTTAAACGGGGCCAGTATTTATAATGTTGGCTTAAATGGAATTACAACACAGACCCAAACGTCCCAAATTACACTGGACTTAAAAGAAGGGCTAAATACGCTAAAAGTAACTACAGATCTTCTTTGTCAAGGAAGTTTTGAAGAGTCTATATTTATATCTCTTAAGCCCATTATATATCCTAATTCTGTGACTAATTTGGCCAGAATACAGTTCAATACTGTGGTTACCGAAGAAATTACCGTTCGTGTTTTTACCAATGAAGGTCGGTTGCTTCGCACCGAAAAAAAGGTAAATTTTGGCAGGGAAACGGTACTGGACGTAAGTGAGTTGCCTGCGGGCATGTATCTTATAACCCTAAAAGGCACGGGCATTAATGAAACGTATAAAATTATAAAACGATAATCCTTTGTACAATATGGCTTTTGGGGTTGCGCCTAAAAAAATGAAAAGGATACCTAACCGAAACATCTTGGGCATCTTCATTTTCAATTTACGGAAGTGCTCACCATGAACTAAAATCATAATGACTAAAGGGCTCAATGAGGGAGTAATTGAGGGAATGACAAATAAATTTTGATCAATGGAATATTTCGGAAACTCGGAGCTATTGAAACATCACACGAAAGGCTTTCTCAGTTTCAGAAAATACCCGATAGAAGTCGTACTTAAAAGCTACGAATGGGCAAAACAACAAAGAACAGAAGGAAACTGTGTAGTTTGTGGGAATCACTCCTAAAAATCCCTGCCTACGTATAGCCGAGAACTGTTATGGGTCATGCCTTAAAAACTGTGAAAACTTGGGGCATACGGTGCTATTAAATTTTGAAAGATAATTATGTTGCACAGTAAGATTAAGAATAAAGAAACAGGACTGTTGTTCTATGGAGTAACACCACCAAAGGAAAATGTGGATAAACAGAAGATGAGAACAATTGCCGACAAACAGATTTCTCGATTAGAAGGAATTGAAATCGACGGATTAGTTTTATATGATATTCAGGATGAATCATCCAGAACAAACGCACCAAGACCATTTCCCTTTGTGCCAACGTTATCCCCTGATTATTATAGTGATACATATTTAAGGGATTTAAATATCCCTAAAATTATATATAAAAGTGTTGGAAAGTATTCTTCATCTGGATTTAAGGACTGGATACATAATGCTAATAATAAAATTGCTTGTTCCGTTTTTGTTGGTTCTCCCTCTAAGATTCAAGATTCGCGCCTTTCGCTTAATGAAGCCTATAAGATACGGCAAGATTTAGATGCAACACTTTTAATGGGTGGAGTTACAATACCTGAGCGACACTACAAAAAAGGAGATGAACATATTCGCCTTTTAAATAAAATTGACAATGGATGCAGCTTTTTTATATCACAATGTGTGTATAGCATAAATAATACAAAAGATTTCCTGTCAGATTATTACTATCTTTCCGCAGAGCGAAATGCGGATTTAGTCCCAATAATTTTTACACTAACACCATGCGGTTCTTTAAAAACCCTAGAGTTTATGAAATGGTTAGGGATTGATATTCCTAAATGGTTGCATAACGATTTAAAAAATGCGAAAGACATTTTATCAGATTCCATTAATGTGTGTAAATCAATAGCTACAGAGATAATTGATTACAGTAAAACTAAAAATATTCCGATTGGATTTAATATTGAGAGTGTAGCAATCAGAAAGGATGAAATTGAAGCATCAATTGAATTGCTAAAAGATTTAAAAGGCCTTATGAACAAATAAAAGGCACTTACGCACAACCATAAATACACGTAATGCGGGGGCAATTTAGTAAATTTATACTTTAATACAGCTACGAAACAACGTAGCTGTTTGATAGTGATGTGCCTTGAAATCCCTGCCTGCGTATAGCTGAGCACTGTGTAAACACTAAAAAATGAAACTTATGAGACCATTTTTAATCCTTTTTTTGATGTTGGTAATCTTTGGTTGTGGCAAAGATTCGCCTCCGAAGGAACCGGAAAGTGCCCTGTTGGTATTTCCCTTAAAAAATTCGGAATGTACAACGGGCGAAGAAACAAATCTGATTAATACTAGTTTGGTAGAATTTCGATGGTCTGCCGCCAACCACGCAGACAGTTATGAATTAAGAGCTACAAATTTGCAAACCAATACAACGCAAACTATTAATGTGGCAGCCACGGCGGCGAAGTTACCGCTAATGAAAGGAGCTCCTTATTCCTATTCCGTAATTACCAGAAATGCGAGTACTACAGCATCGGTAAGTAGTGAAACGTGGCTTTTTTATAATGCGGGTTTCCAAACCAATTACCCTCCTTTTCCGGCGGCTGCCCTTGCGCCGACATCAGGTGCTACAGTAGCGAAGGACATTAACAACGAAGTTTTGCTAAATTGGGAAGGAGCCGATGTAGAAAATGATATTACCGAGTACGAGGTGTATTTTTCAGAAAGCAACCCGCCGGAGACTTTGGTGGGAAGCACCACGGCGACCAACTCCCAACTCCGAGTTAGTGTAGCGGCACAAACCAGCTACTATTGGCGAATTGTTAGTAAAGACGCTGTAGGGAACACCTCTAATTCCGGTGTTTTTGTATTTAAAGTATTGTAAATTAAGTGCCATTAAATTGGTTCATGGTGCGTTGAACGCCAGAATGCACAAAGGAATCAATAAGAGCTACACATTTTTGCAAACGTTCAGGTAATGCTATTTTCTCTTCCTCATTCCATTCACTAAGGACGTAATTTACCTGTTTTCCGACATCGAAATTAGCACCTACCCCGAAACGAAGACGATTGTAGGAGGTGGTTTGCAACTGCTGCTGTATGTCTTTTAACCCATTATGTCCTCCATCACTCCCCTTTGTTTTTAATCGTAACGTGCCAAATGGAAGGTTGATGTCATCGGTAATCACCAGCACATTTTCTAACAGAATTCGCTCTTTGTCCATCCAATATTTCAGCGCCTTTCCACTCAGGTTCATATAGGTTGAGGGCTTAAGAGCCAGCACAGTCTTTCCTTTTATCTTAAAGGAGCCTACCGCACCTAATTTCTGGGTTTCAAAAATAAACTTGAAATGCTCCGATAACGCATCGGCCACTTTAAAACCAATATTATGCCTTGTTTCGGAATATTCCAAACCAATATTTCCAAGACCAACTAGTAAGAATTTTTTCATAGGATTTGTTTCTTCTGAATCTATAGCACTCGTATTAAAAATTGATTTTAGGAATGGCAACATACCGTACATGTACTTCAGAAAATAAAGAAAATAATTAGTGTAATGTCTATTTAATCAGCACATAGCGCCGCATTTTATAGTATTCCGTTGCTCAGATTTCTAAAGTTGGAGCTAGACCTTAAAGCCATACCTCAACCTGTACTAAAGGACACTACCTGTTATATTTCTTAAAAATACAAAAGCATCTACCGTTTGGCAGATGCTTTTTTAAAAAATTCATTATTTTTTACTCGGTTGCTTCTGCCGCAGTTTCTGTGGCAACCGCTTCAGCACCTTCTTCTACTTCATCTTCATCATCTGTTAAAACAGCGTTACGTGCTGCTTTCACCTGTACAACCACAGTGTTATCCGGATGCAAAATGGTGAAGGCATCATTTAACAAGGTACTTACGGCGATATGCCCGCCAATCTTTAATTTTGAAATATTCACATTAAAGAAATCGGGTAAGTTGTCTGGTAAAGCCTTTATGGTTAGTTTACGCTTTCTAAACAATAATCGGCCACCGTTTCTTACACCGGGCGAGTTCCCTTCCAATTTTACAGGAATATCCATCGTTACCGGTTTATCGCTAAATAACTGATAAAAATCGGCATGAATAATTTTGTCGGTAACGGGATGAAACTGAATATCTTGCAACACCGCATTTAATTTTTTTCCACCTTCCAAATCAATTGTCGCCGTATGTGCGTTTGGGGTGTACACTAAATCTTTAAATGCAATTTCATCTGCTGAAAAGTGTAATGGTTTATCCCCTCCGTACAGTACGCAAGGAACCTTTCCAGCATTACGTAAGGCTTTTGCTGCTTTTTTGCCCACGCTTTCTCTTTCTGATCCTTTAATTGTAATTGATTTCATTGTTTTTATTTAACTATTAATAACTAATACATATTTGAAACCTCCAAAGACTACATTAAAAACTTAGAACTTATAGAGGTATTGTGGTGTACGCGGTGCATGACATCGGCAAACAAATCGGCACAACTCAATACTTTTACTTTCGAACTATCCTTTCTACTGGGGATAGAATCGGTAATAATCAATTCGGTTAATTTCGATTTTTCAATTTTCTCATAGGCATCTCCGGAAAGAAGCCCATGCGTTGTGATGGCTCTAACACTTAGTGCCCCTCTTTCTATCATAAGATCTGCCGCTTTGGTGAGTGTGCCGGCGGTGTCCACCATATCATCAACTAAAACCACATTTTTTCCTTGCACATCGCCTATAAGTTCCATCACAGAGATTACGTTTGCTTTTTCCCGTTGTTTGTAACAGATAACCACATCGCATTCTAAGGCCTTTGAATAGGCATAGGCGCGCTTAGAACCACCCATATCCGGTGATGCTATAGTTAGATTATCTAGTTGTAAACCTTTTAGATAAGGCAGAAATAGGGTAGAGGCAAACAAATGATCTACAGGTTTTTCAAAAAATCCCTGAATTTGATCTGCGTGCAAATCCATAGTAATAATACGGGTTGCGCCGGCAGCTTCCAGCATTTTCGCTACCAGTTTTGCCGCAATGGGCACTCGGGGTTTGTCTTTTCTATCCTGTCTTGCCCAACCAAAATAGGGAATTACTGCGGTAATATGCCTCGCTGAGGCTCTTTTGGCAGCGTCCAACATCAACAATAATTCCATAAGATTTTCAGAACTTGGATTGGTAGATCCTATTAAAAAAACCCTGGCACCCCGCACCGATTCTTCAAATGAAGGTTGAAATTCTCCATCGCTGTATCTAGAGAAATCGACCTTGCCCAACTCCGCACCAAAAGACTTAGCTATTTTTTCGGACAATGCAGCACTCTGTGTACACGTAAAAATTTTCGGTTCGGGAACGGAATAAGACATACGTAATGCGTTGTTAACTAGTTTCTTGACACCTCTTTGGTCTAAGGAGGTGCAAATTTAGAAATTTATTTGGCTTGCTCAAGGATAAATCTTTTTATTTTTAAACGAAACAATGAAAATATTTTTTAATTTTGCAAGCCCTCTATAAGACCTTAGGGTTGAAAATTACGACGCCGAAATGGAGTGTGGTGGCCATACAAAAATGCCTTGGTGGCGGAACTGGTAGACGCGCTGGATTCAAAATCCAGTTCTTCGGAGTGTGGGTTCGATTCCCACCCAAGGTACCATTAAAAACCTGTCACTTTTTTTGACGGGTTTTTTTGATGTATCACACTATTCTACCATCTAAAAGATGGATTACTTTTGATCCGTATGTGGCGTTTTGTTCTGAATGTGTAACCTGAATAATGGTAACCCCCTCACGGTTTAATTGACCAAATAACTCCATAATTTCTTCACTTTGTTTGGAATTCAGATTTCCCGTGGGTTCATCGGCCAGAATCAATTTTGGATTTGCAATTAAGGCTCGTGCAACCCCTACCAACTGTTGTTGCCCACCACTGAGTTGTGCCGGAAACAGATCTTTTTTCCCGACAATATTGAACCGATCTAGCATATCGGCTACCATAGCTTTTCGTTCGGCTCCCTTGAATTTTTTATACAAAAGGGGCATTTCCAGATTTTCCTGAACAGTTAATTCATCCAACAAATGATAGGATTGAAACACAAAACCTATATATTCTTTGTACAGGCTGGACCGGTGTTTTTCTTTTAAGTCATGAACCGATTCATGCAGGAAATGGTATTCCCCTTCATCAAAAGTATCGAGCATCCCGATAACATTCAGTAACGTAGATTTTCCTGAACCGGAAGGCCCCATAATGGAGATAAAGTTGCCTTCTTCCACTTGAAGATTAATGTCCTTTAACAAAAAGATACGTTGCCCACCTGAGTTGACCCATTTAAAGATGTTGTTTAATTGTAGTAGCATAGTTTTATAGTTTATTTTTTAAGCTCCCCTTATTTCCCCAACTAAGGTTTCCTACCAAACGCCTGCGCATTCAATCCCTCCGTCTCCGCAAGCTGAGCCACCTCCCTTTGGGAAAGGGAGGAGCTTTTTTTTGCCAATACCGTTTATATTTTCACTGTCCTTTTTTTGGTTCATCCCTCAAGCTCCCCTCTTTTAATAAAGAGGGGAATGAATCCGCCTGTGGCGGAGAAAGGGGAGATTTCTGCTTCAAACATGCTCTCTGATACCTCCGTCTCCGCAAGGGGACACCTCCCTTTAAAAAAGGGAGGAGCTGTTTATTCGTTTGTGCATTTATTCTCCTTAAAATTCTCCCTTATTTCCATAAGAACAGAACTTAAATTATCAAATACCATTTTGTTCTCGAACCGAATAACTATGAAACCTAAACGTTGTAAATAATCCGTTCGTTTTTCGTCATACTCCGCAGCGGTTGCGTTTTGATGGACTTCCCCATCGAGTTCAATAATCAGTTGATCGGAAGCCAAATAGAAATCGACAATATAATTTCCGATACTATGTTGCTTGGCAAACTTTTTTCCATCCAGTTGTTTCCCTTTTAATTGTTCCCAAAGAAATGCTTCTGCAGGCGTCAGGTTTTTCCTGAGTTCCCTTCGAGATTCTAAGAATTCTTTTTTGTTATGGAGCTGTATTTTTTTCATTGTGTTTTTTCATTTTTAAGGCTCCCCTCTTTTAGAAAGGAACGAGCTTTTCTTTATCTATAACACGTATGTTTTCGTTATACTTCTTTTTGCTTCTTTCCTAAAGCTCCCCTCTTTTCCAAAGAGGGGAATGAATCCGCCTGTGGCGGAGAAAGGGGAGATTCTTACTGTAAACATGTTCCCAGTCCCCTTCTTAATCCCTCCGTCTTCGCCGCGGCGAAGCCACCTCCCTTTGGGAAAGGGAGGAGCTTTTTTTTGCCAATTTCTATGTCTTCACCATATTCCTTTTTATTTCTTCAAACATACTCCCCTCTTTTCCAAAGAGGGGAATGAATCCGCCTGTGGCGGAGAAAGGGGAGATTTCTACTGCAAACATGTTCTCTAATCCCTCCGTCTCCGCAAGCGGAGCCACCTCCCTTTGGGAAAGGGAGGAGTTTTTTTATTCGTCCCTAAGTGCATCTACGGGGTTGGCCATAGCCGCCCTAAAACTTTGCCAGCTAACGGTAACCAAGGAAATGAAAAGAGTTACACCACCGGCGATAATAAACATCCACCAACTAATATCAATTTTGTAGGCAAATCCTTGGAGCCACTGGTACATGGCATAATAGGTAAATGGAGTAGCCACTACAAAAGCAATGAACACCCATTTTATAAAATCTCTATTGAGCATTATCAGTATTTCTGGAATTGTAGCACCATTGACCTTGCGGATACCTATTTCCTTAACCTTGCTTTGCGACACCAGTAATGAGATTCCCAACAGACCTATAGAACAAATAAACAAAGAAATTATAGTGAACAAGGTTAATAAATTGGCTTGTATCATTTCCGTTTTATATACTTTTTGGTACATGGCATCAACATAATCATAGGAAAACGGATAGTTAGGAAACATACCTGTCCAAACCTTTTGAATATAGGCAATGGCTTCTTTCTCCATCTGAGGGGTATAAGATACTACAATATTGGATAGCCAACTGTTTTCTCTTTTGAATAGCACTAAGGGTTCTACTTTAAGGTGCACTCCAGACAAGTGAAAATCCTTTACTACCCCTACTATTTTACCGTCAGGTAAATCTACTCCTTCAACTGGAGAGAGGAGTTTAAAACGTTTCCCAATTAGGTCATCAGAATCTTGGTACCCCAAATAAGGTATGGCCGTTTCATTTAAAATGTACTCGCCATTACCTTCCTCGTCCTTATTTTTTTCTGAAAAGTTTGCGCCACTTAGAAATGTAAGGTCAAAAACATGGGCAAAAGAATAATCACAAGCAAAAACACCAATGGGTTTTAGATGGTCTTCATCTTTGGGTTGCCCCTCCATTTGGAACAAAAACATATCATGGGTTTCACCTCCTGGGGCATCCATCATGGCAGAAACCGATTTTATCGTACTTCGTTGTAAAAGTTCTGATTTGAATAAAGGGAAATCCTTTTGTATATCAGTATGCACGGGTCCGATGCTAATAATGTTACCCTGCGCTGCACCCATGGCATATTTTAGGGCAAATGTATTCTGTTTTGAAATGACAATTACGGCAACCAGCAGCATCATCGCGAAGGCATATTGCGCAATTACTATTTTTTTATGTGATTTAATGGTACCCTTTGTCTTTAGGGATTGACTTAAAGGAAACCGATTTATGCGTTGCCTTAGGAGGGATTGAACACCGGTAATAATACTTAAAAAGCCAAACACAAAAAAAAGGCCTAGGACAAAAGTACCGTTTCCTTTTAGAAGATTTATGTGATAGCGTTCTAAAACCATGTTATTGATTATACCTATGGTCAATGCTCCGATAGCAATTGCAAGTAGCACAACAATGAGGCTTTCGGTGAGAAAATAGTTGAAATTTATACGTTTTGACGACCCCAATATTCTGTTTAGGGCCATAAACCGAGTATAGAAACCGGCCATGCCCAGATTTAAGCTTGCATAATTACTCAATGCAATAAACAATAATATCAATGCAGCCAATGAAAAAGCATAAAGCGTAGTCATAGATCCGTTGGGTTCTATTTCACGGAACAAATTGGAATGTAAGTGGATATCTTTTACGTTTTGAAGGTGGGCAAAGGTATTCGTTTCCGCAGCTTCATTCTTGCGCGCTGTCATGAGTTGCGATAAGGTTGCGGCTACACTTTGTGCATTGGCATTGTCGCGTAATAAAAGATACGTATAGGCCCAACCCCCAATCTTATCACTTCCGGGAGCAAGCAAAACATCCGGATGAAAATGACTGTTCTGTGGAAAATCTCTTATAACACCTT
Organism: Aurantibrevibacter litoralis; assembly: GCF_034651555.1. Lineage (NCBI taxonomy): Bacteria > Pseudomonadati > Bacteroidota > Flavobacteriia > Flavobacteriales > Flavobacteriaceae > Aurantibrevibacter > Aurantibrevibacter litoralis. Next base: position 27,522 of record NZ_JAYEEQ010000011.1, read on the forward strand.
TGATTATAAAATCATTTTTTTCATTGTTAAAGTGACCTTCAGGGATGGTGATAATCCCTCCAATTGGATCGGAATCTCCAAATATTTTTTGCGCAAAAGACTCGGAAATGACCACAGCTCCAGGATCCGAAAAGACAGAAGCTTTGTCGCCCTTCACTAATTCGGTATCAAAAATTTTAAAAAAAGTGCTGTCACTCCAAAATGCCTGCTGTATTTCGTAGAACTGATTTTCATGCATTAGCAAACCACCTCTATAAGGAGAAAGTCGTACAAATGACGCAATTTCCGGAACCTGGGCAGTCCAATCCAAGACTTCTTCCGAATTAAAGATTCGGGCAAAATGAGCATCTTCAAAGGCTGTCGGGTCTGTGGTGGTCAGTCTAAAAATCCGCTCGGACTTTGCATAAAAATGGTCGTAACTGAGTTCATTTTTTAGAAATAGGGCAATGAATACTACCCCTATGAGACCGAGATAAAGCCCCGTAACTTTTATCAAGTTTAAAAACGGTCTTTTCTTTATGTTTCTTAGTGCAAATTTTAAAAGCATCATAATTCTTTTTGTATTAGGTATTTCTAGGGAGTATTGCTATTCCTCACGCAACGCGTCTACCGGATTGGCCATTGCCGCCCTAAAACTTTACCGGCTTACTGTTAGCAACGCTAAAGACAAGGCCCTCATCCCCGCCAAGTTTGAGCCACCTGCCTTTACTAAAGGGAGGAGCTGTTTTTTGCCAATACCGCTTATATTTTCACTATCCTTTTTTTGGTTCATCCCTCAAGCTCCCCTCTTTTCAAAAGAGGGGAATGAATCCGCCCGTGGCGGAGAAAGGGGAGATTTCTACTGCAAACATGTTCTCTAATCCCTCCGTCTTCGCTGTGGCGAAGCCACCTCCCTTTGGTAAAGGGAGGAGCTTTTTTTTACCAATTTCTATGCCTTCACCATATTCCTTTTTATTTCTTCAAACATACTCCCCTCTTTTTTAAAGAGGGGAATGAATCCACCTGTGGCGGAGAAAGGGGAGATTCTTCTTGCAAACATGCTCTCTGATCCCTCCGTCTTCGCTGTGGTGAAGCCACCTCCCTTTAAAAAAGGGAGGGGCTTTTTTTTATTCGTCCCTAAGTGCATCCACCGGGTTGGCTGTAGCTGCTCTAAAACTCTGCCAACTAACTGTGATCAAGGCTATTGTCAAGGCACTAATCCCCGCCAAAGCAAAAACCCACCAACTCATGCTTGTTTTATAAGCAAAGCCTTCCAACCACTTGTTCATGGCATACCAAGAGATGGGGACGGCAATAATAAATGCCAGTCCAATCCATTTCACAAAGTCTTTATTTAAAATGGATAAAATTTGTCCAATAGTTGCCCCGTTAACTTTTCGGATGCCAATTTCTTTTTTTCGTTGCACCACGGTATATGAGGTAAGTCCAAAAAGACCCAGCGAGGCAATTAGAATGGCAAGAATTGTAAATACTTGAAATGCTTTTGCGAATTTTCGGTCTTCATTGTATTGAGCTTCAAATTTTTGATCTAGAAAGGTGTAGTTATAAGTACTCTCTGGAAATACTTGATGCCAAATTTTGTTCAATTCTTCCAGAGCTACCGAAGTCATGGCAATAGACTCAACCTGTTTGTTGAATTTCACTATAATCTTACTTGTATTTCTGCTTTGCCTGATTATAATGGGTTCCACGGGAGACTTTAATCCGAAATGGTTATAATCCGTAACTACTCCGGTAACGATCCAATCCACATTCCAGAATTTTATAGTTTTCCCAATTACATCTTTCATATCAACAATGCCCATAAAATGAGCCATTTTTTCATTAATGACAACATTTGGACTCGATGTCTGAGACGTTCGTTTAAAGCTTTCCCCGGCAACAAATTCCATTCCTATCAAATTAAAATATTCCGGGTGGACACCATAGTTATACCAAATGCGTTTGACATCTTCTCTTCCATTGGGAAAAGTTATACCAATATTTGAGTTCATATTTGAAAAGTCATCGCCTGGATAAGTCCCTGCTCCTGCCACTTCAGCTACATATGGACTTTTTCTTAGTTCCTCCATAAGTGTTTCATACTTATTTTCAAATAGAGAGTCTGCTTCATTAGTCAGTATTTGGCCGTTCAGTGCTACTAGCTGGTTGAGATTAACCCCAATAGGCCTATCTTTTAGAAAGCGTATTTGTTTATTTGCAACAAAAGTTCCGGTCAGCAGGGCAATGGTTGCGATAAACTGCCCTATGATTAGTACTTTTCTAAAATTAAGCCCGTTTTTTGAAGTCTGTAACTTTCCTTTCAATACTTTTGTTGGGCTATATCTGCTTAATACAAATGCCGGATAAAAAGCAGCTATTGAAGCACCCAATAAGAGCATTCCACAATAGGGAATAATGCCATGTAACTGGTTGCTATCGAATCCTAAGTCCTGTTCTACGAATCTACTGAAACTCGGGAGTAAGATATAAACAGCAATTATCGCCAATATAATAGCCATAAAATTCAACAAGGCGGACTCTATCAAAAATTGTAAGATAAGTTGTGGTCTTTTTGCCCCTACCACCTTACGGATTCCAATTTCCTTAGCCCGTTCCAAAGATTTACTGCTAGAAAGACTCATGTAATTCATCCAACTTAATAATAGGGTAATAAAGGCAATAATAGCTAAAAGTTTGATTGCATTGGCACTGCCATTAGTCTCGGCTTCATATGGTTTATTAGAATTCAAATGAATATCTTCCAAGGGTTCTAAATGGTGCCTTTCATTTTTTAGACCTTCAGGACTAAAAGCCATTACCTTTTGATTGAGCAAATCAATCTCAGCATTTTCATCTAACTTGATGTAGGTATAGTATTCATTTTGGTTCCAAGTAAACTCCCAATCATTTTGGAATAGCTTCCATGAATAAAAAGTTTGGAAAGAAATAAGAAAATCATTTTTTAAATGCGTGTTTGGGTTATTCTTGGCCATGATTCCGGTAACCTTGAAAGTGGAGTCATCAGTGCCTGCAATTTTAAGAGTTTTGCCCATCGGGTCCTCGTCACCAAAAATCTTTTTGGACAAAGAAGTACTCAAAACTATGGAATAAGGCTCGTTCAAAGCTGTACCCACATCGCCTTTTTCTAATTTACGGTCAAAAATATCAAAGAATGATGGGTCGGTCAATGCACCAGTATTTTGATCAAAAACCATGTTATTGTATAAAAGAACCATGCCCTGCCTACGTCGAAATCTAGTAAAATCTAAAATCTCAGGAAACTCCTCTTTCAATGTTGGCCCACTTACTATATAGGCATTGGCATCTCCTGGAACATATTCACCACCTTCCAGATAATCCATATAAACCCGATACACATTCTCCGAACCTTCGAATTTATCATAACTACGTTCATAATTCACATACAACATAATTAGTACAAAAGAGGCCACACCCACAGCAAGTCCAAAAATATTGATAAAAGAGTACAGTTTGTTCTTGAGCAAATACCTTGTTGCGATTTTTAAGAATAGTACGTACATAAGGTTATTTTTAATTCAACGTTATTCCGTCCGTAAACTTTTTACGGGGTTTGCCTTGGCTGCTTTTAAACTCTGCCAACTTACCGTTAATAAAGCTATTACTAACGTTATAACTCCTGCCAAGGCAAAGACCCACCAACTAATTTCCGTTCTGTAGGCAAAACCTTCCAACCACTTTTGGGCGCCATAATAGGTAAATGGCACTGCAATGATAAAGGCGGTAAGCACCCATTTTAGAAAGTCCTTATTCAGTAGATTTAAAATTTGAGAGACCTTTGCCCCGTTTACTTTCCGTATTCCTATTTCCTTGGTTCTTTTCGCCATGGCAAATGAAGCTAGGGCCAGGAGACCTATACATGATAGAAGTACTGCCAATAGGGAAAACCAAGTGATCAACGTATTCACCCGTTCGTATTCCTTATAATAGGCATTCAGTTTTTCATCTGCATAAAAGTGGGTCAAAGTGGCATCGGGCAACAAGGATTGCCATTTTGCCTTCAATAACTCGATTGCTTGAAGGGAAGCCCCTTTCTGAGCCCTTATGGCCAAATAATCCCAATCGGTGTAATTCTCCTGCTGCGCATAAAAATGGGCCAAAGGCTGCATGTTGTTCTGCACTCCTTGATAAGTGAAATCATCTATAGTCCCAATAACCCTATAGGCCTGTCCATTTTCACTTCCTTCCCTTAAAATCTGTTCCTGTGCCGTATCAAAACCTAATTTATCCATGGCGGTTTTATTGAGAACAATGGTATTCTCCAATAGAAGCCCGTCTTTCTCAAATCCTTGGCCATTTTTAACGGGGATACCCATAGTCTTGAAGTAGTTCTCTCCCACATAGGATTTTCTTAGGTAAATCGTAGTCTGAGAAGATTTGCCTTCTACATAAAATGTATTGTAATTTTCATCATAATCCCCGGGAACACTTCCTGTAAAACTTACCGAAGAAACCAACGGACTAGCTTCCAATTCCTGCGCCAAGACTTTTAGTTTTTGGGATGCCGCTTCCGTATCGGGATATTGCCAATAGTCCGTCTGCAAGACTATCGTATTTTCTGCGTCGAATTTCGGGTCTTTTTCGATCATAAAATCAATCTGTTTTCGAACAATTAAGGTTCCTGAGATCAACATTATGGCAATGACAAACTGAACAACGATGGAAGCGTACTTGGAGAAACCGGGCTTGTGTTGGGCCGTAACTTTTCCATGCAGGTTTTCGACCAATTTACTTCTAGACCACAAAAAAGAGGGTACCAAGCCCGAAAAGAGACCTACAATGGCCCAAATACCTAATACTAATGTCCCTAAAAATATGGGGTCATACGAGCCAATGGAAAGATTGGTTTCAAACAAATTATTAAAAGAAGGTAGCAATAAACCGCTCATAAGCAATAATCCAAAGGCCAATGAAATGAGACCTACCACCAAAGATTCCACCATAATCTGACGTACAATATGCTTTTTTGTTGCCCCGTGTACTTTTTTGATTCCAATTTCCTTAGTTCGGGACAAAGAATTGGTAACCGTTAAATTGATAAAATTGACAATGGCAATGCCCAAAACTCCCAAAGCGATAAAAGCCAGTATGATAATTAATGTTTGGTTGGACTCAATCTTGGCATGATAATCTGCAAAAGGCAATAAACTCAGTTTTGTAGTGCTTTCCCCCACCGGAAGGAAATTTTCTTTTACGATTCGCTCAAGTTTGTCCGATATTACATCTGGGTCGATGCCATCCTGCAAAACCACATAGGATTCTGAAAACGTATTATACCAGTCATGAACTTCCACTATCCAGGGGGAAAGGGTTTCGCCGGTTTCATAGGAAGCTATCACATCAAATTTTACCGAAGAATTTTCAGGAATATCAACGACCCCTTTCACGACCAAATAGTTTTCAGAAAACCCTACCTGCAATTCCTTGCCAATGGCCGAGGCGGTACCAAAGTACTTTTCGGCTATGGGTTTACTTATGACGACACTAAACTTATTATCCAAGATATTCTTTGCATCACCTTCCACAAAAGGAAAGGTAAATACCGAGAAAAAACCTTTGTCGGCATAAAATACCTGTTCAGGAAAGGCTACATTGCCATGGCTCAATCGATGACCGTCCCAATTAAAAACCCTCGTTCCGTTGACGACTTCTGGTATTTCTTCCATCATTTTAGGCAGTACAAGCCCTTTGGTGGCAGTACCATCACCATCTTGATATATCTCCTGTATCCGATATATATTGGCCAGATTAGTGTTGAAATGATTGTACGTTACATCATTGTACACATACAGCGCCAATACTAAAAAGGAGGCTATGCCAATGCCTAGTCCCACCGTGTTGATCAAAAACGTTACCTTGTTCTTCTGGACGTTTCTTAGAAAGAGCTTTAAATGTTGTTTTAACATAATACTTTGTTCTTTAGAATTACTACATCACTTATTGAATGTTTTTACAACACCCTTTTCCAATACCTATCGGAATCGCTATGGCGGAGCCGTTTTTTGCTCATAACATCTTATTTTCACTTAACAACTTTTTTAGTCTTCCCCTTAAACTCCCCTCTTTAAAAAAGAGGGGAATGAATCTGCCTGTGGCGGAGAAAGGGGAGATTTTTCTTGCAAACATGTTCTCTAATCCCTCCGACCCGCCCTTGGCGGGCCACCTCCCTTTGGTAAAGGGAGGAGCTGTTTTTTGCCAATTTCTATGCCTTCACCATATTCCTTTTTATTTCTTCGAACATACTCCCCTCTTTAAAAAAGAGGGGAATGAATCCGCCTGTGGCGGAGAAAGGGGAGATTCTTCTTGCAAACATGTTCTCTAATCCCTACGTCTTCGCTGCGGCGAAGCCACCTCCCTTTGGGAAAGGGAGGAGCTGTATTATTCCGTCCTTAAGCTTTTCACCGGATTGGCATTAGCCGCTTTTATCGCCTGGAAACTTACTGTAATAACCGTGACCAGCATGGCGCCGATTACCGCCAAGGCAAAAATCCACCACTCCAATAGAATATGATACGGATAATCCTGCAACCAGCCGTTCATGATATAATAGGCAATGGGCACGGCGATAAAGCAGGAGATAACCACCAGTTTTAAAAAGTCCTTGGAAAGCATGTTCCATACATTAAATACGGTTGCTCCCAATACTTTCCGTACCCCTATTTCCTTGGTGCGTTGTTCGGCCACAAAAGAGGTGAGTCCGAACAACCCCAAACAGCTGATTAAAATGGCCAGGGCCGTGAAAATTCCGGATAGGGTGCCAATGCGTTCCTCAGAGGCAAACTTTTCTCCATATTCAGCATCTACAAAATCATAATCAAAAGGAAGATCCGGAAAGTGTTCTTTAAATACCCTTTCTATGACCGCAATGTTCTGACTTGCACTTTGATTGGGATTTAGGCGCAGATTGTAGTAACTGGAATTATTGAATTTATCAAAGACATATACACCTTGTTTTACCGGTTCATAGGGCGATTGAGTAATCATATCCTCTACCACCCCAATAATCGTCAACGGTGGATTCGGATCTTCCTCATCATCGTCTTTGATTAATTTCCCTATCGGATTTTGAAGTCCCATGTATTTTACTGCAGTTTGATTAATCAGCACCGCATTGGAGTCCGTTGCGAACTCCCGTGAAAAATCCCGGCCTTCAACAATTTTCATTCCTAAAGACTTTGCATATTCCGTAGATACTTCTGTCCACGCCAAATCTTCCTGAAATCCTTCCGGTTTTCCTTCCCATTCAAAACCACCACGATTGGACCAGATTTCGGTGGTCGGGGCACTGGAAGAAGACATTTCTAGAACTGCATTAGAGTTAATAAACTCAGTACGCATCAAGTCATACTTTCCTTCAAAATCTTGACTAAAGGTGGGGATTTGAATAAGGCCCTCTTTTTCATATCCCACAGGACGGTTCTTGGCATGGTTAATTTGCTGCATCACAATCACAGTACCGATAATGAAAGCCACTGAAACCGTAAACTGTACTACCACTAAAATTTTTCTAGGTAGCCCGGCATATCGGCCTGCCTTAAAGGTGCCTTTAAGAACATCCACAGGTTTAAAAGACGAGAGGTACAATGCGGGGTAGCTTCCAGCCACTAGGGCGGTGAATACAATAAAGGCCAGCGAACTAAGCCAAAAAATGCTACTGGCCCAGGGAAAAGAAATTTCTTTTTTAGAGAGCTCATTAAAGCCGCTTAAAGAAATGAGTACTATCCCTACTGCAAGAATGAAGGCGAATACGACAACCAAAAAAGATTCACTCAAAAACTGGTTGATTAATTGGTTTCTTTGTGAACCAATCGATTTTCGTATGCCGACTTCCTTGGCTCTTTTTTCGGACCGTGCCGTACTTAGGTTCATAAAGTTAATACAAGCCAAAAGCAATACAAATGCCCCAATAATCCCAAAAAGCCACACATACTTTATACGTCCCCCAACCTGTTTGCCGTTTTCAAAATTACCGCGCAGATACCACTCTTTCATGGGAAAGAGAAATATTTGCGGGTTGAATTCGGCGGTATCCTGATTTAAATCCTTTTTTACATTGCGAATGACATCCGTAATCTTTTCCATTGTGGTATTGTCCGCAATCTCCACAAACATCTGGAAGGAGTTATTGCCCCATTGGTCTTCGGCATTTTTCATCCATTCCTGAGTGGCAATGAGTTTGTCCCATGGCATTAAAAACTCCGCATCGTGGAAGGAGTTATTAAATGGGATGTCCTCATATACTGCACTGACCATAACATCGTACTGATTATTCACTTTAAGGGTCTTTCCTATGGGTTCTTCTGCTCCGAAAAGCGCATTTGCCACGGACTCAGAAAGCATCACGGAATTTAACTCCCTCAAACCGTCTTTTTCCCCTTTTAAAATTTTCAAGTCCAATAGTTCAGGACCGGCTTGTTGCATGAAATTCCCTGTTTTCGAAAGGCTTTTGTCCTTGTATTTAAGATATCTGGAGTTGTTCCAGGAAGACATGACAAGGTGTTTGAAATTATCTGCATACCCGTCTCTCATAGCCTTTTCTAAAGGACGAGGGATGGCAGGACCTGTACCGGTATTTCCATTAAAAGTTTGGGATTGAAACACTTGGGCGATTCTCTCCTTTTTGCTAAAGTAATTGTTGTACGATAATTCGTCCACCATCCAAAGTCCGATTAAAAGGGTAACGGCCATGCCCAGAGCAAGACCTCCAATGTTAATGACCGAATAGCCTTTGTTGTTCTTTAAGTTCCGCCAGGCGATTTTAAAATAGTTTTTAAACATAATGATTGATTTTTTTGATTGATGATTTTGTTTTTGACCTCCCCCTAACCCCCTCCCAAGGAGGGGGAACGGTCTGCCTATTTCTGTTTTTTGTTTCAATTTAATTCCTTCCTCTTCTCTCTCCCCTTGGGGAAGGGCTGGGCTGGGGTTATTCCGTGCGTAAACTTTTGACAGGGTTGGCTAATGCCGCTTTAATTGCTTGATACCCAACCGTGGTCAAGGCAATAATCATCGTTGTTAAACCCCCAATAAGAAATACTACCCAAGTTATATTGATGTGAAATTCATAATTTTCAAGCCAGTGCCCCATAAAATATCCGGCTATAGGGGCTGCAATTAAAAAGGCTATGGATATCAGTAGTATAAATTCTTTAGAGAATAGAAAAACAATGTTGTTTCTTGTTGCACCCATTACTTTGCGAATACCCGCTTCCTTTAATCGTTTCATGACCATAAAAGAAGCCAAACCGTACAATCCTAAACAACTCAAGAATATGGCAATGGCGGCAGATAGTTTATACATTTTGGACAAACGTTTTTCACCTTCATAATAAGCGGCAATCTTGTCATCCAAAAATTCATATTCAAAAACATAATCCGGAAAAGTGTTGTTCCATAATGTTTCAATAGCTTTTATGGATGCCATTGCCCTATGTGAATTGATTTTGATTCCAGCTATACCATATCTCGTTTTTTGAGCGAACATAAAAACACCTGGTATGCCGTCTTTTAAAGAAACACTGTGAAAATCCTTCACAATACCAACTACTAAACCATTTGCATCACCAAGATCTACTTTTTTATTCAATGCATCCGATGGGTTACTTATACCCAATTTTTTGGCTAATGTTTCGTTAATTATAAACTCTAAAATACTGTCCGATTCTATCAAATTACGCCCTGCGACCAATTCCAGTTTATACGTATTTAAAAACTCCGGGTCTATTCGCTTACGAATGGAATAGAAATCATTTTCTTCAGTAGCATTATCAAATGTAAATTTCCCCCAAGAATTTCCTATTTCCATAGGGGTGCTAGAACTAAAACTTGTACTTTCCACTCCAGAAATAGCGGTCAATGCATTTCGCAAATAATCAATTTTTTCTATTGAAATACTATCGGTAGGAATGGACACATTAACCACCGCATCCTTACTAAAACCCAATGGTTGGCTCATGAAGTAATCCATTTGTTGTACTACTACAATGGTACCTATAATTAAGGTTTGGGCTATTATAAATTGAAAGATCACAAGACCGCGCCGCATTGAAATTCCTCCTGAGCTTACCGTAGTCACTTTACTTTTTAAAGCATTGATTGGGTTAAACCTAGAAAGCACAATGGATGGATAAAACCCTGCCAAAAATGTAACTGTGATCGCGATCACGACCAAAAACAATGCTATTTCCATCCAATTCACCATACCAAAAGATAGGGGTAGGTCTATCAATGTCGCCAACCATTTTAATGAAACAAATGATACTAGCAAGGCCAATATCACAGCTAAGATTACTATCATAAAGGTTTCAGAAAGGAACTGCACTTTTAATTGTAGCTTATTGCCCCCCAATACTTTGCGTATGCCTATTTCTTTGGAACGATCTACTGTTTGTGCCGTTGATAAATTAATGAAATTGACGCATGCAATAAGTAAAATAAATCCAGCCACAATCCATAATACATTGATCATTTTAGGGCTTATGCTTTTGCCACTAAAATTTCCAGATTCGGTATCAAAGTGAATTTGGTCCAATGATTGTAAAATATGCGTATCTTCATTATCGGTCACTTTATTTTGAACTGAAAGTGCTTTCAGTTGATCATTTACGGAAGAAGTCGATACATTGCTTGGCAATAAAACGAAGCACCCAAAATTGCCATCGGTCCCATCCCAGTTATCGGAATTTAAAAACTGTGAGGTGTAGCCTGTACCGTAAGAAATCAACAGCTTAATTTGAAGATCGGTGTTCTTTGGAACCTCCGCCAAAATACCAGTAACCTTTAGAATCTCGTTATTGTTCCATTTAACGGTTGCGCCCATCGCCTCTTCCCAAGTGCCAAAATACTTCTCCGCTATTTCTTTGGATAGTACAACAGTATTTAGGTCTTTTAAAGTTGCAGGCGTACCCGCAAGCCATGTAAAGTCAAAAATGTCAAATAAATTGGGTTCCGAAATAAAGACACCTTCCTTTTCCTTAAACCTTTTAGCCAGATTTCCATTCTTGTCTAAAACAGCTATTTGAGTGTTGTTTTCCTTATAAATGGCTGCGACCTTTTCTACTTGGGGAAGCGAATTTTTAATGCCTTCTGGCAGCGCATATGCCGAGGAGGACGCATAAAATACTTCGGTGTTCGGATGATGATACTCTGTCAATACACGATAGATACGGTCTTTTTTACTATGATAATCATCAAAACTTAATTCGAATTGAATCACAATAAATATGATTAAACAAACCGAAATACCTAAGGCCAACCCCCCAATATTGATAAGGGTATACCCTTTTCTTCTGACTAAATTTCTTATTGCCAATTTCAGATAGTTCCTAATCATATTTTCTCATTTTAATTGTTTATTCTGACCGCAAACTTTTTACCGGATTTACAATGGCCGCCTTTATACTTTGGTAACTCACCGTAATCACCGAGATGAGTATGGCCAAAAAAGCAGCCAGCACAAATATCCACCATGGAATGTCTATGCGATAAGAGAAATCCTCCAGCCATTTGTTCATGACGTACCAGCCAACAGGTAATGAAATTAAAATGGCAATACCCACCAGTTTTAAGAAATCCAGTGTAAGTTTCATTGAAATCTGACTGACGCTGGCTCCTAATACCTTTCGGACCCCTATTTCTTTCACCCGCTTTTCTGCATTAAAGGCAGCTAATCCAAATAATCCTAGGCAGGCAATAAGTAAGGAAAGTAGGGTAAAAATGATAAATATATTCCCCAATCGCTGTTCGCTTTGGTAGGTGTCATTAAAGGAATCTTCCATGAAATAATAATTAAATGGCTCCCCCGGAACAATGGTATTCCAAATTTCTTCGATGCGCGAAATGGAATTTTCAAAATTTCCAGCTTCTAACTTTACAGCCATAGCATTTGCATTAGCGGACAAACGCATGCTTAGGGCATCGATTTCTTCTTTAAAAGAATCGAAATGAAAATCCTTAACTACCCCAATAATCGTGTAAAAGTCCGGACTGTCTGAATCAAAATCATTAGAATACTGAAGTCCTATTGCTTCTTTAGGGGTGGTCTTCATTAATTTTACCGCTGTTTCGTTCACAATTATGGCGGTGGAGTCACTTCCGAAATTTTTATCAAAATCACGGCCGGCTACAAATTTGAAATCCATAGTGGAGGCGTAGTCATAATCTACCCCCCAAGTTTGGATACTTAAGGCGTTTTCCTGACTGGTGAGCCCTCCCTTGGGTCTAAAAGTAGAATCGCTTCTGTTGGATGGAGTCGGAAAAAAACTACTTAATGTGGCATTTTTTACAAATCCTAATTGTGTTACCTGTTCTTTTAGAGAACCTACCTTTTTACCAGCTGTGTACACATCTTTTACAATTAGGATTTGGTCTTTGGAAAAACCGAGATCTTTTCCTTGAATGTAGCTTAACTGTTGATAAACTACCAAGGTGCTTACAATTAAAAACACGGAAATGGCAAACTGAAAAACAACGAGTGAATTTCTAATGTTTCCGCCACCGGCGCTGCTTGGCCCCCCACCTTTTAAAACCTTTACTGGCATAAAGCGAGACATGAAAAAAGCGGGGTAACTTCCGGAAAACAATCCCAGTAAGACGACCGAACTCAGGATTATCAACCAAAAGAGCGGATTGACAAAAGGGATAGCTATTTCTTTTGCCGCTATGGTATTAAACAAGGGTAGCACCAAAACAGCAATAAGTAATGCCAGTATCATAGATAATAGGGAAATTAATCCCGATTCTACCAAAAACTGCCGTATCAAATCATTCTTATTAGAACCCAAGGTTTTGCGCACCCCAACTTCTTTGGCTCTTTTTAAGGAATGTGCCGTAGACAAATTCATAAAATTAACACTAGCCAAAACAATGAGGAAAATGGCTATAAAAGAAAGGATATAAATACTTTGCCTGTCATTGTTGGCACTCATTTCCGCTACCAAATTGGAGTTTAGATGGATATCGCTTAAGAGCATAGTGCTATATATGAGATGGTTGCCGGCTGCTTTAAATTCTTGTTCCGTAATACCGGGCAAAAATTGTTGTACCCCGGGGATTACATATTTCCCTAAAAAGCCCTCCAAAGGTTTTTGCATATCTGCTACCTCAGCAGTGGGGATAAGCTTAAAAAAAGTGTTATAGTTATTACTGCCCCAATTCACCACTTTAGCATCGGCAAACCCTTCCATGGACTTAAAAAGGGTATACTCCCTTAAAAATGAATTTTTTGGCAAATCATCTATTACACCCGTGACGGTGTAGGTTTCTTCATTATTTAATAATAGACTTTGGCCAACGGCGTTCGAAATTCCAAAATGCTTCTCTGCCGCAGTTTTGGTTATTACCAGCGTGTTGGGATTTTGTAATGCCGTTTTTGAATCTCCGGCGAGCAAGGAAATTCCAAACATCTCAAAAAATGTGGGGTCTACATAGGTAGTCTGCTCTTCCTTCACATTGGCTTTGGCGTCTACTTTTCTTACCAATGCACTGCCCTGTGTTCTAAAACGAGTTACCAGTTCAACTTCTGAAAAATCGCTTTTCAGCGCCTCGGCCATGGGCGCCGGACTTACCGCAAATTTCCTTGCATCGCCACCAAATTTTATATCGGAATTTATCCTATAAATACGATCTGCATCCGGGAACATCGTATCGAACTGTAATTCGTCATAGATATATAATGAAATGAGTAGCGCACCGGCCATACCAACAGATAGGCCAAAGGTGTTGAGAAACGTAAAAAAGGGTTGCTTTTTTATACTTCGCCAGGCGATTTTTAAATTGTTTTTAAGCATAATGATTGGTTTTTGACCTCCCCCTAACCCCCTCCCAAGGAAGGGGAACGGTTCGTCTATTTATGTTTTTTTGTTTACTTTTTTTTAAAGCTCCCCTCTTTTCTAAAGAGGGGTGTCCGCCTTTGGCGGACGGGGGAGATTTTGCCCCCTTTATATACATTTGTTTTTTACCCAAAGGTTTTAATCTAATCCCTCCGACCCCACTAAAGCGGGGCCACCTCCCTTTGAAAAAGGGAGGAGCTTTTTTTATTCCGTCCGTAAACTTTTTACAGGGTTTAACAATGCCACCCTAATGGATTGAAAACTAACTGTAATTAAAGCAATAACTATAGCTATGACACCAGCAATCGGAAAAACCCACCAAGGGATGTCAATACGATAAGCAAAACGCTCTAACCAGTTTTGCATAGCCCACCAAGCCAATGGAATGGCAAGTAGAATAGCAACCAGCACCAAACCCATAAAATCTTTTGACAATAATCTTACAATGCCTGAAACGTTGGAGCCCAAAACCTTGCGTATGCCAATTTCCTTGCGGCGTTGTTCTGCAGTATACGCCGAAAGCCCAAACAAACCCAAACAAGAAATGATGATAGCGAGCAAAGCGAAGATTTTGGAAAGGTTACCTACTAGTTTTTCACTTCTGAACATCGCATTAAAGGCATCGTCCACAAATTCATATTCGAACGGAAAGGCAGGATTATGTTTTTTCATAACACTTTCCGTAAAGGCCAGAGCTTCCGATAAATCATTGCCCAGTTTGATTTTTACATACATGTAATTTGCAGCGTCAGGATTGTTAAAAAACAGGACCGGATCGCTCGTGCCATACATGTCGCCGTATAAATAATCTTGTACCACGCCGATAATGGTATAGGTCTCACCTCGCGTTATCGTCTTGCCAACAGCACTTCCGTCTCCCATCATTTTGGCAAGTGATTGGGAGACCATAACAGAGGTACTGTCTGGTGCCTGATTCTCGCTAAATCCCCTACCGTCAATGATTTTCATTCCTGCTGTTTCCAGGAAACTTGGACTGATATGCCTAAATGAAATTAACACCTCTTTGGTATCCGTACCCCCTTGCCATTCAAAACCTGACCCATTGTTCCCGCCATAAAGGATATCAGAATTGTTGAGTGCTAAATTTTCTATCAGACCCGAAGCTATCATGTCTTGTCTAATGGGATTAAAATTTTTAATCATATCCCCATTTACATTTATTTTAATGAGATTCTCCTTTTGGTATCCCAAATCACGACTTTTTACATGCTGCACTTGTTGATAGACTATAATAGTGCTGATTATAAATACAATGGAAACTGCAAATTGGGCAACAACCAGTCCCTTGCGAATATAAGTAGCGCTGTTCTCCCGGACTTGTACCCCTTTAATGACTTTGACGGGTTTGAAGGAGGATAGGTAAAACGCAGGATACCATCCCGCAAGAAGACCGCATATCAAGGTAATTCCTATAAGGGCAAACACATGTATAGGGTCAAAAAGCCGAAGTTCCAATTGTTTTTCCGCAAGAATATTAAATTGAGGTAACAGTATCAAAAGCAAAACCACACTTACCATGGTCGCCAAACTAGCCGTAATCAATGCCTCGGCAATAAACTGGGAGATCAATCTGTTTTTACCCGAACCCAGTACTTTACGTATGCCCACTTCTTTGGCTCTTTTTTCACTTCTGGCGGTAGACAGGTTCATGAAGTTGATACAAGCGATGAGAAGTATGATAAGGGCGATAATGGAAAATAATCGTACAAAGGTGATTTGGCCGCCTACAATTTTTCCGCCTTTAAACTCGGACCTAAGGTGCCAATCCTTTATTGAATGTAAAAAAGCATAGGTGTTGGGGTCTTCTGTTTTTGCAGGAATTATCTTTTGAACTTTTGCATCGACCGCCTTAAAATCTGCATCAGGGGCAAGTTCCACAAAAGTGTCCGCAAAATTATTTCCGTACTCTTTTGCCCATGACACGTCCTCTTCCCCTAATTGAAAGCGCTCAAATGGCAACAACCAGTCAAATCCAAAGGAGACGTTATTCGGTAAATCCGCTACAACGCCCGTAACCGTAAAATTATACGTATTGTCAATTCTCAATACACGGTTCAGTGCGTTTGTATTTTTTCCAAAGAGGGCCGTAGCTGTTCTTTGTGTCAAAACAATGGCGTCTGGCCTGTTAAGTGCATTTTTTGCACTTCCTTCCACAAACCGGAGGCTAAAAATTTCCAGAAAGTCAGGCTCGGCATACCTCCCCCTTCTATTAATTCCTTTATCACCTTCAGTAATTAAAATTTCTCCGCTCCATGTAGTGGCAGTCCTCGTGATTTCAGGTATTTCATCCTTTAAGTCTTTTGCTAAAGGCCCTGGGGTTGAATAAAATGTGCGCCACTCTCCTTCATATTTCTGGTTTGTAGGTACAAAGTAAACAAGGTCTTGTTTGGGAAAAGCACTATCGAAATTCACTTCGTCCTCTACCCAAAGGAATATCAAACCAGCACAGGTTATCCCAATGGCTAGCCCGAAAATGTTAAGAGCGCTGTAGCCTTTGTTCTTCCAAAGACTTCGACAGGCGATTTTTAAATTGTTTTTAAGCATAATGATTGGTTTTTGACCTCCCCCTAACCCCTCCCAAGGAAGGGGAACGGTTCGTCTATTTATGTTTTTTTGTTTACTTTTTTTAAAGCTCCCCTCTTTTCTAAAGAGGGGTGTCCGCCTTTGGCGGACGGGGAGATTCTGCCCCCAAAATACCTTTTTTACCCAAAGGTTTTAATCTAATCCCTCCGACCCGTAAAAGCGGGGCCACCTCCCTTTGCCAAAGGGAGGAGTCTTATTTAATTTGTTGCCCCCAAAGCCCGGTTATGGCTTTCGGTCACAATCTGTCCGTCGAACAAATTCACTACCCGGTGGGCATAATGCGAATCGCGATCGGAGTGGGTTACCATTACGATGGTGGTTCCTTCCTGGTTCAATTCGGTCAACAGGTTCATTACCTCAATTCCGTTTTTGGAATCGAGGTTTCCGGTAGGCTCATCTGCCAGTATTAATTTTGGGTTGGTGACTACTGCTCTAGAAATGGCCACACGCTGTTGCTGTCCGCCCGAAAGTTGTTGTGGGAAATGCTTTTCCCGGTGGGCAATTTTCATGCGCTCCAGAACCTTTTTTACTTTTTCTTTACGCTCGGTTTTGCTCATTTTAAGATAAATGAGGGGCAATTCCACATTTTCGTAGACGGTAAGTTCGTCTATCAGATTAAAACTTTGGAACACAAAGCCCAGGTTTCCTTTACGCAATTGGGTACGCTGACTTTCTTTTAAGCCACCCACCTCATGGCCGGCAAATTTGTAGCTGCCGTCCGTGGGGTTGTCCAGCATGCCAATAATGTTCAATAAGGTCGATTTTCCGCAACCGGAAGGCCCCATGATGGCTACAAATTCGCCCTCAGCTACGTTTAGCGTAACATTGTTTAACGCCAGCGTTTCTACTTCCTCTGTTCTAAAGCTCTTTTTTAGGTTTTTAATCGTTATCATTTCTTAAGGCCGTTTAAAGTGTTCAAAATATAAATACCCATACTGGATCCCCCTCCTCCGGAGGGGCTAGGGGAGGCTTCCAAGGTTTCTACCTCATCTGCCCTAAAGCTCTTTTTTAAACCTTTAATTGTTATCATTTGTTCGTTGTTTTTGTTTTATTTTAAATCTGTTATGTCTTTCTCTATTTTTTTCTTGTTCTCTATACTTCTAGTTTTTATTACCCTAATTGCTAACAAACTTCCTTCACATAATCCCTCCGACCTGCTAAAGCGGCTGGCCTCCCTTTCCTAAAAGGGGGAGCTTTATTTTAGAATAATCCGTTGGGCCTCCCCAAAATTGTCATAATTGCTTGTTATTACTTTTTCTCCTGCTTCCAGGCCTTCCAGCACTTCATAGTATCTGGCGTTCTGTTTCCCGATGCGGATGTTTCGTTTAGTGGCTTCATCTCCATTAGGTGCTACTACAAAAATCCATTGTCCGCCTGTGCTTTGAAAGAAGCTTCCTTTGGGTAACAAAAGCGCATCGGATGATTCCCCTAGTTGCAATTTTATATTGTAGCTCTGTCCTGCTCTAATGGTTTCCGGCTGGTCTTCTGTAAAGACGAGATCTACCTTAAATTTTCCACTTCGAACTTCAGGGTACACCTTACGCAATCTAAGCGTATATTCATTACCGTTTCGTTCTAAAATAGCTGTCAAATCTCGTTGTACACGATCTATATAATGCTCGTCTATGGAGGCTTCAATCTTATAATCGGTCAGTACATTAATTTGGCCAATACGTTCTCCCGGAGCGATACTTTGGCCAATTTCAGCATCCAAAAAGCCCAACTGCCCATCAGCCGGAGCCCTAACGTTCAAATGATCTAGCCTTTGATACACCATGCCCAGGGTCTTTTGCATACGGGCCAAATCTGCATCAAGACCGGTCAGTGATGTTTTTCGTAATTCATCATCATTTTCGGTCTGGATTTTTACAATATCATATTGTTTTTGGGAAAGTTCATAGGTTTCTTTGGATATAAGATAATCCTCTTTGGAAATCAATTCTTCGTCATATAAGGCTTTGTTTTGCTCAAAATTGCGTTTAGCGCGTTGCAAGTCGTTACTAGCCGTTGCCAATGATTTTTTACCCTCAACCTGCCTGGAATCGAACGTCAATTTTGTGGAGCGAAGGTCATTTTGTTTTAAGGCCAAATTACTTTCACTGGCCAAAATTTGTTCATAGAGGTTCATATTCTCCAATGTCAGAATGATATCTCCTTTTTTGACCATGGCACCTTCTTCGATCAATTTTTCTGTGACTCTTCCACCTTCGTAGGCATCCATATATATGGTTGTAATAGGGGCAACAAACCCATTGATGGTAATGTAATCATCAAATTTACCTTGAGTAACATCTGCCACAGTGAGTTTATCCCTATCTGTTCTAAAGGTAGAAACCGAGGTGCTAAAGGCTATTTTCCAAATAAAAAATGACACCAACAGTCCCAGTGCAATATAGCCATAGTGTTTTGGCCGTAATCCTTTTTTCTTTTCTAGTTGTATATCCATTTGTTATAGTGGGTAATTAGTATTAAGTAATGAGTATTAAGTAATGAGTAATAAGTAATGAGTAATGAGTAATGAGTAATGAGTAATGAGTAATGAGTATTTTGATTAGGTTCTGTTTTTTCTCTATTTTCTATGTCTGTCAACCAACAACTGATTCCTATTTTCAACCTTCGATTTTTTTATTTTATCTCAAAAACAGGTAATCCCCGGTAAAAATTGATTGTACTCTTATTAATTTCTGACCGAAGTCGCACCTGTAAATTTTCGTTTTGCGCACTAGCCAACAGGTTTTTTGCGGTGAATAACTCCAATGCATTTATTAAGCCTTTTTCATAGCGTTTTTGTGCAATTTTAAAGGCTAGATTTTGTGCTTCCATTTTTTGATTGCTTTGTTCGTATTCTACTTGCAGCGAGGTGTATTCCTGTACCAATTGCTGTATGGTTTGCCATAATTCCTGTTCTTGAATATCGAGATTGTTTTGGGCACGCAACAATTCAATTTTTTGTTGCTTTACTTTAGATCGGGCGGACCATCCGTTGCTTATGGGAACGCGTAAAGATACCCCAACAAACTGAAACGTATTGTCTCTAAACTGTTTCCGAAACGGAATTGTACCGCCTAGGGAATCTCTTGTGGTTTCAAAAAAACCTGTGCCATAGCCGCCAAACAAGGAGAGTGAAGGGTATAGCGCTCCACGCGCCGAGGCAATTTGTTTTCGTGCAGCTTTGGTACGAAATTCCTGTGCTCTTATAATGGGTAAAAACCCAATCGCTTCTGCGTAAATAGATTCGGAAAGTTCACTTGTACCCGGAACTGTTTCTTCTTTTTCCTGCAATTGGGCTTGTATGCGAATATCGGCTACATCTTTTAGATTCATTTCCTGTGTTAACCTAAGTTTGGCTGTACGTAATTGATTCTTGCTTTGTGTTACATTCAATTTATCGGTAAACAGAATAGATTCCGCTTCATACAAATCTGCCCCGGCTTTAAGCCCCAATTCAATTTGCTTTTGCACCAAGGTGTAGTTTGATTCTGATACCTGTAATTGTTCTTCGGAAATGGCAACCAAGCCCTCAAAAAATTGAATATCGTAAAAGGCCGACATTACTCGAAAGGCCAGTAAATATTTTTGTTGCAACGTTTCTTGTTGTGTTGCCTTGTGCAAAAATTTCGACGCTTTAATGGTATTTATTTTTTGAAACCCTTGAAACAAGTCGATGGAGCCTTCCAATGAATAGTTATTGGAAAAGAAGTCGGTCGTTACAATGGAGTTGTCATTGGGGTCAACAGAGCGTCCAAAACGGATATTGTAATCAGAGAATCCATTAACTGTTGGTAATAGGTTTCGAACAGACTGGCGATACGTTTCTCGGTTAGACTGCATCGTATAGGTAAAATCGTTTAGTTGTAAATTATGCGCAAGGGCATAGGTTACACAATCCTCTAAAGTCCACACTTGTTGTGCCGACAATCGCATCGAGATGCTGATTAAAAAAAGGAGTACTATTTTGGCTATAATGCGCATAGATTATTTTAGTATGCCAAACGATAAGCTATTGTTGTGCCATAAATGTAAGGTATTGAAATAATGAACTTTACAATAATAAGAAATAAGAACTATGTATTTTATGTAAAATAATTATACATATTCTGTCAAAAAAATGGACACATTGCATATTTAGTGCCATCCAAGTTGTAGCTTTGGAGGGGGCAGGTAAACGGTACTATAAAACCCAGGGTTGAATCGTTTCCGCCAATGCTGCGGACTACCAGGCATTGCGCCAATTGGTGAGGTCGTATGAATATAAAAAAAGTGAAACGAATTAAAAGCTTTCTTGGGTTAGCATTATGATACAGGGAAAAATTTTAATAGTCGATGATACAAAGAGCGTTTTAAGCGCTCTAGAAATCCTTTTGCAATTTGAATATAAAGAGGTAACAAGCATTTTAAATCCCAATCAAATCACTTCCTTTCCGGGACTGTCAGATTTTGATGTGGTTCTGTTGGATATGAATTTCTCGGCCGGAATAAATACCGGAAATGAAGGCCTTTTTTGGTTAAAAGAAATTAAGAAAAGAGCTCCTTATATTTCTGTGGTTATGATGACGGCATTCGGCGCTATAGATTTGGCCGTGCAGGCTTTAAAGGAAGGCGCAACCGATTTTATATTGAAACCATGGAATAACGACAAGCTATTGGCTACGGTAAAATCGGCCTACGAACTGCGAAGATCCCAAAAGGAAATTAAACAGCTAAAACAACAGGAAAGTAATCTAAAGCAACTCATTAACCATAACAAAAATTACATCATTGGAAACTCCAAAGCGCTGAATTCAGTGTTGCATTTAACACAAAAAGTTGCCAAAACGGATGCCAACGTCTTAATCACTGGAGAAAATGGCACAGGAAAGGAATTAATTGCCCGGGAACTTCATCGTATATCTCATCGAAAAGATGAGGTGTTTATAAGCGTAGATATGGGCGCACTCTCAGAAAGTCTTTTTGAAAGCGAACTTTTCGGTTACGTTAAAGGGGCGTTTACCGATGCCAAAGAAGATCGGGTAGGTAAATTTGAAGCCGCCCATAATGGCACATTGTTTTTAGATGAAATTGGGAACCTCTCGCTACAGACACAAGCCAAGTTATTATCTGCCATACAAAATAGAATCATTGTAAGCGTAGGATCTAATAAACCAATCCCCGTTGATATACGATTGATCTGCGCTACCAATTGTAATTTAGATAAAATGGTGGTCGAGGGTCTATTTCGCGAAGATTTATTGTATCGTATAAATACCATACGTATTGAGGTGCCGCCACTTAGAGAAAGAGGAGAAGACGTACTAGTACTCGCAGATTTTTACATGAACCGATATGCCACAAAATATGGAAAACCGGGATTGCGTATTAACCAACAGGCACAAGAAAAACTGATGCACTATAATTGGCCTGGAAATATAAGAGAGCTACAACATGCCATAGAACGTGCAGTGATTCTTTCTGAGAGCCAAGTACTAAAACCGGATGATCTTGCACTTCATTCCAAGGTGGTCATGGCGCAGGATATAGCAGCCCAAACCTTAGAAGAGATGGAACTGCAAATGATTCATAAGGCCTTAGAGCAGCATGATCATAACTATAGTGCAGCGGCGGAGCAACTGGGTATATCCAGACAAACATTGTACAATAAATTGAAAAAATTGGGTAAATAATGGTCAGCAAAAACTTTTATACGCAATTAATTATTCGTGTTGTTTTTATTGTACTTCTGGCATTGGGGTTTGCTTTTGCATTCCTTAAAGCGTATTATTTAGGCGCAAGTCTTCTATTTCTAGGGCTAGTACTTCAGACGATTTACCTGATTAAATTCGTAAACCATACCAATCGGAAAATTGCATACTTTTTTGAATCGATCAAAAATGAAGATTTTACTCTGCGGTTTCCAGAGGAGGCAAATGTAAAGTCATTAAAAGAATTGAATCATAGTCTCAATATGCTGAACGGCATGATACAGCAAGTGCATCTTAAAAATTTGGCGCAAGAGCAGTATTATCTAGAAATTATCCGACAGGCAGATATTGGAATAGTAACCGTAAACGCAAAGGGACATATGCTCTATGCCAATCCAAAAATGGAAGAATTATTGAATTACGCTCCGTTAAATCATATTAAACAATTGGCCAAGGTAGACAATGATTTGTACACCCTATTTGCCGATTTAAAACCTTTTGAACGTAAGTTGATAAAACTAACCAACGAACGCGACAAAAAGCAAATTGCGATAAAAACCACAGAGATAACCTTACATAATGAAACGCTTTTATTGGTGGTGGCACAAGACATACATCAGGAATTAGACGAGAATGAAACAGATTCCTGGGTGCGGTTAATACGTGTACTTACCCACGAGATTATGAATTCAATTACCCCCATTACTTCAATTTCAGATTCCATTTTACGCTATTTTAAAACGAAGGAAGATGGTTCGCCTACCAATGATTTTGGCCCAGGACAGCTTCAGAATACCGTAAAGGGATTGGAGGTTATTAAAGAACAAGGCATTAACTTAATGGATTTTGTACAGTCGTATCGCAGTTTTCTAAATGTTCCCAAACCCGATAAGACGATAGTTCATGTGCTTAATTTACTGGAAAAAGTAAAAGTGTTAATGGGTCAGGAAAAAGGCACAAATAACACCATAACCCTAGAGGTAGATGTAACGCCTACCAATCTCGAGCTTTTTATAGATGAGAAGCAAATTTTGCAGGTGTTGATAAACGTAGTAAAAAATGCGTTTCAAGCAATGTCGGAGCAAGAAGGGGGAAAAATACAACTTAGTGCGGGTCAAAATCTTCAAGGCAAAAAGTACATTGAAGTTAAAGATAATGGTCCGGGTATTGCTCCCGAACTGATCGATGAGATTTTTGTTCCGTTTTTTACGACCAAAAAAAAGGGTACCGGAATAGGATTAAGCTTGTCTAAGCAGATTATGCACGTGCATGGTGGTAGTATAAAAGTGCGCTCGGAACCCGAAGAAACATCTTTTTATTTCATTTTTTAGTGCAGATTGGTGTGGAAGTCCTAGGGCTAAGGGGCTCTAAAAATAAAAGCGCAGTACAAAGTTTGGGGTTATGCCTTGCGACAACTGTCGTATTTGGTTGAGTTCTGTATTTCCGGTATTTACATTAGGATCTAGTCTATAGAAAATGGAGATAGGTTCCTGTCTGGCGTAGATATTTTTAACGGCGATACCCAGTGCACCTCTAAAACCGGCTGAAGAACTTGTAAATTTATAAAGCACTGAGCCGTCTAAACGATGATAATCTGGCAAGCGTTCGCTATTAATAGAACCATAGGTAATAAAATTGGTGTTCGGGTTAAAATTGGTTACAGGGGTAAACGGACTACCCGTTCTATAATTCCATCCCAATGAAAATTGCCATATATCCGTTTCGTAGGTATTGGCAAGACTCAGGTTATGGGTAATGTCATTATTACCGGGAAAGGCACCGGTTTGCAAACTGGAAAAGGTATATGCTACATCATTAAAAGTGTAACCTACCCAAGTGGTGTACGCATTCCATTTTTTTCGTAGTAATACATCCACACCGGTAATGGTACTTTCCCCTGTTGTTAAATTGGTGGGCGTCGTCGTAAAACCATTAGTAAAGGAGGTTAATCCGGAAATATTCTTTTGGTAGGCATCCACATCCAATGTCCACCCTTGTGTATTCACTAATATTCCGGCAGAGTATTGATTACTTTGCAAAATAGGGATATCGGTACCATTAGATACCGTCCAAATATTATTTTCTAAACGCAATTGTATATCCTCAAATTCCACTAACTGACTTACGGGTTGATATCTTTTTTCAAAAGTTCCTTTGAATCGAATTTTAGGGGTAATAGGCAGTTCTAGATTAGCTCTGGGTTCTATAAAATTATCGTTGTTTACGACCGAATAGCGTGAGGCTCTGGCTCCTAAACTAAAGAAGCCCTTATTTTTAAAGCGATAGGTATATTCGGTGTAGATGGAGTGTGCGGTGTTTTCACCATTGCGAACGACATCAAAGTTTCGACTTTGAAAGTCATCGTCATCGTCAAGGTCATTACTATAAAAAAGTTGAAAAAAAACATCGAGTTTAGAATACTGATAGCCGATCTGTATTTGTTGTTGCGGTAAAAACGCATAAGCAAGGTGTATATCTGCGCCTATATCTTCAACCGTATTTCGGCGTAATGTTAACGCTTCTAATTCGTTATCTTCCGAGGTGTTATTTTCATAACGAGAATCTAGCGCTGAATAGTACCCTTTAAGACCGTAGAACCATTTTTTTTTGGTTGAACCTTCATAAGAGAAGCTCGCTCCTTTATTTTCGATGTTGAATACATCGGCCACAATATCTTCATCATCCCGAACGGAAAAATCCAATTCATTTTTGGTATATAATGCACTTACAGTAATACGATCTGTGGTTGTAGGTTGAATAATTATTTTTGCATTCGTATCATAAAAAAGGAAATCCTCACGACCAATAAGGTCATCATCGTCGTCGTCATCTAAAAATTGTCCCTCTGTGTTGGTAGCCAAGGTGGTATTTTGAAATACTTTTTCGGACAGTGCATCAAAAGTGGGTGTTTTTAATAAATCTACATACGAGCGTCTTCCTGAAACAATAATTCCAACATGTTCGCTTAACGGCGCTTTTACAAAGACGTCTGCATGAGTGCCATTCACCCCAAAACCGCCGCTCACTTTGTCCGCCACTTTGGCGCCACTAGAGATATCAATAACACCGGAAATACGGTCGCCGTATTTCGGACTGGCACCGCCTTTATATATTTTGGCACTTTCTACAATATACGGATTAAAAGCAGAAATCATTCCGAAAAAATGCCCTGTATTGTACATTTTTACACCGTCGAAAAAAATAAGATTTTGATCAGGGGAACCGCCCCGAATCTGAATTCCGGAAGCGGATTCGTCTAAACTGCTTATTCCCGGCGCAAATTGAATACTTTCTAATACATCTGGTTCTACTAAGCCGGGAAAAATACCCAAATCATCCTTGACTAGGGTAAAAGAACCATCGGCATTTTTATGAACCCCTGTGGTGAGATAGCCCAAAACAATAACTTCATCTAAGGTTTGAGTCTCCGGAATTAAAGGAATGTTTTCGCAATTCTTGTCGGTATGGTCCGCTACAGGCACAAGCATATCTTTAAAACCAATATACTGAATGCGAAGTACAGCATCTAGAGGCATATTTTCTATTTTAAAATAGCCCTCACTATTTGTAGTGGTTCCTTTAGCGCCATTTTCCAGAAGTACCGTTGCAGCTTCCAAAATTTCTCCGCTGCCGCCATCAATGACATAACCGCAAATGGAAGTTACGGTCATTTTTTTTCTTAGGATTACTTGCTGATCCGAAATACGTTCCAAAACTAAGTTGGTTTGTGCTTCGATGCGATTTAGGGCATCGGTAAGGGTAATATTAGTTTGCAAAATGGTTACCGAAAGATTTTTTACAACCTCCTCACTAAACGAAAATAGAATGCCGGTTTTAGACTCAATATCTTGTAATACCAAACGCAACGGACTTTGGTCATGATTTAGGGTAATGCGTTCTTGCGCATTTAGGCATACGAAGAAAAACAAACCCATGAGGCAACATAATTTTCTCATTCCTTGTCGTTATTTAGTTACCGTTAGGATCACTGTTTTTTTATCATCGCTCAGGGTATATGCTATACCCATGGGAACTAAGACAGCGGTTAGGGCAGTTTCTAAATCGGTATGTATAAAACCACCGGTAAAGTTTGAAGTTGTAGGAATGTTTCCGGCTTCAATTTTAATTCCGAACTGTATTTCTAACTCTTGTAATACAGAAAACAAAGGGGCGTTTCTAAAAATGCTTTGTCCTTTTAGCCAAGCAGGGGCTGTATCCACTATCGTATCCCGATTAAAGGATTCCTCCGTTTGTCTTAGCTCTTGTCCTTGGGTAAGGATAATTTTGTTTTCGGAATTGGCTTCTTCAAATTGCACTTTGCCCTCAAAACAGCTCACTTCAAAAACCGAAGGTCTGGTTTTAATATTAAACGTTGTGCCCAATACGCGTACAATACCCGATGCGGTGGCTACTTCAAACCCGTCGCCTTGGGTTACTTCAAAAAATCCTTCCCCATGTACGAGGTGAAGTTTTCTATCAGACAACCAAAAGAATCGCGATCGATTTAGGTGCGAATCGGCATTAAGGTGTACTGTAGAGCCATCGGGCAAAGCAACGGTTTGTTGTTCGCCGGCAGCAGTAGTATAGGTAACTTCGTTAAAAAACAAGCCTAAAGAGAGTAAGATAAGCACCGTGGCGGCTGCGGCATAGTACCAGGTTTTTAGAGGGATTACTCTTCCTTTTTTAGGGGTGTCTAATTGTGAAAGGAGTTTGGCTTTAAAGGCGTCTTTGTTAAAGGAAGGTTTTTGAAACCTGTCCGCACTTTGTACAATACGGAGGTAATCCGAAAAAGCCTCGGATGTTTCTAGGGCTTGCTGTTCTTCAGGCGTTAGTGTGCCCGACAGCCAGCGTGCCAGCAGAGTTTCGTCTTGTTCTTCAAGCATGGTACGTCCCTTTAGTAGAAAACAGTTGACACTCCAATATACCCATCCCCCAATTATATATTTTTAATTATTTTCCGAATTTTAAGTAACGCCTTTTGCATTTTTTTTTCTACAGCAGTTTGTGAAACGCCCGTCATTACAGCGATTTCAGAAAATGTTTTTTTATCAACTCTATTGAGCAGAAAAACTTCCCGCTGCCCTTCTGGTAGTTGGTTTATGGCATTTTGCAACTGCGTCATAAATTCATTTCCTTCCATTTGGAAGTGAGGGGTTTCATTATCTATGTGTTGTTGAGGCAGATTGGCATAAGCAAGCACTACTTTCTTGTGCGCCACTTCATTCAAGAATTTATTTTTGGCTACCGCATATAAAAATCCTTTCGCTTTTTCGTAAATCACCTTTTTACAGTTATCCCAAAGTTTCACAAAAGCATCTTGGGTAAGATCTTCAGCCTGGTATAAGTCGCCGCAACGGTAGTATAAAAAGTTGCGAAGCGCCTCTGCATGCTCATCAAAAAGCGCATTGAAATGCGTGCGGTTACAAACAGATTTTATTGGCTCTTTCATGAAGCGCAACAGACCTAACAATTAGGTAGTATTTAAGGCGGTTAGCAATTTTAGCCTAAAAATAGAAAATAAAAAAGCATCGAAGGGGGTTGGGTAAAAGAAATTTAGCATGTTCTAGATATATAACACATAAATTAGATATCCATGAAAACAAATTTTTTTAAATCCGTATTTGGTATTGCGCTAGGAAGCAGTTTGTTGTTTATTTCTTGTTCAACGGACAGTGAAGACGATATAAATCCGAATAATTCAGCATTAGCTAAAGTAAATTTAAAGGCAAAAGGAACCTATAATAGTGCCACAGGAAAAGGTATTGCGCTGAAAACAAACAATGCCAATTTGGAAATATCCGATTTTTTGGTAAACATTAAAGAGGTAGAATTAGAATTTGATGACGATGATCGTAATGGCAAAAATTTTTATGATTCTGATGATGAAATTGAACTAAAAGGACCCTTTGAGCTCGATTTGTTAGCGGGTGAAATTACTTTTGCTTTTGTAGACCTTCCGCAAGCACGGTATGAAGAATTGGAGTTCGATTTTGATAAAAGCCGAAATGCTTCTAGTGAACTATTCGGGAAAACTATTTTGATTCGGGGTGCTATTGAAGGCGTTCCTTTTGAATTTTGGCATGATTTTGAAGAGGATGTAGAGATCGATTTTGAAGACGACAACAATGATATTATTATCACCGAAAATAATAATGATATCACCATCAATTTTAATATCACCGGAATATTGAATGGGGTAGATTTCAGCACTGCAAGAGATGGAAACAATGATGGCATTATAGAAATAAACCCCAGAGATAATGATGGTAACCGCTTGCTTGCTAATCAGATCAAGAATCGTATTAAAGACTATATCGATCTTTTGGACGATTAGTTTTACGAACCAAAAGTTCCTAAGAAGAAGTAGATGTCCCCTCTGAATAATCTGGTTTGAGGACACAGAGGGGTACTCCTATAAATCGAAATATACCAAAGAATGGGAGGTTGTGCATGCGATGAGGTATTGCACTACAGGAACAATTCTCAATCCTTTGTGCAAAACCGATTTCTAAATCATCTTACAAGCTGAGCAATGTTAGAAATTAGCGCATTCGTTTTGGGTTTTTAATGATCGCCGTACACAAAGATGCTTTAGGCATGGGTTAATTTTCTTGGTGCAACCTAAGGCTTTAGCTCAAACTAACATATGCCGCTACCATGCTGCGTATAATCTCTTCGGGGAAACATCACAAAATAAAAAAAAGCAACATTGGGGGTTGGGTAAAACACGCTAATACCTGTCTTAAGGATGTAAAGCACAATTTAAAGAAGGGCTTTTTTAAAGGTTTAAAAATCATACAAAACTGTAATTATATGAAGAATCAAAAAAAATTTCGACAATTAAGCGCACTGTTTTGGCTCATGGGTTTCCTCATTGCCTTGGGTTCATGCAGCACAGATTCAGATTCCTTAGACGATGAAATGGGCGAAAACGTTAATGGTACGGGTTCTTTGGGGGATAACGCTGCCATTTTCTTATTTATTGATGAAGACAGCATAGACAATGGCAACGAACCCAATAATTTTTCGGAGACAGATGTAAACGACAATTTGGCCACAGTAGGGCAACGAAGGCAACTTCGTTTTTTTGAACAAAACGTAGGCCAAACCATAGATTTATTTACCGGTCAAGTGGGTGATGAAGGATGGCATGCACCGAAGACGATCCCGAATACTTGGATAAACACTGGGCCCACAAATAATGGCCTTTTGAACTATCTTGTTCCCGGTCCGGGACTCGGTGGAGGTGAAGACGATAAAGAAGCGCTTTTGGATGACATTAGAAATGTAATCCCCCTGAGAGCAACGGCACTAACTATGTTAACAGGAGAAACAGTCTACGCTGTAGTTTATGATAGTGATATTAGCACTAATTATAGCCCCATACAAGCCAATCTGCAAGGTGCTAATTTAGGAATTGTTGCCTTTAAAGTGGTTTCCGTTTCCAGACGAAACAATGGCTCCGATTCCGATTTGCCCCGTGTTACAATTACCATTTTGGATGCCCAAAGTATAGATCAAGAAGCGCTATATCTTTTTCAAAACGCCCCCGAACCTAGGTCTTCTTCTGAGCCGGAAGATACCAATCCGCCCGCAAACGTACCCCAAATTCAGCTTACAAAAGCAAACTAGGGCATGTAGGTTTTTTGCTATCGGCTTTTATCTAAAGATTCCCCGACCCTTGGGTCGGGGTTTCCTATTTATCGCTCCTTTGGAGAGGTCGGAACTGTCTTTTTGCAGTTCCGGGTGAGGTGAAATACAAAATTTCGGTTTTTGGCCCAAAGGCCAAAATGAAACTGGCGAAATACCCTATGGCTTACCTCGGGGATAGTCAGTTTCAAGAAATTTTTTATTGATAATGCCATGCGTTTTTATACTGCATGGCATTATTTTATGCAGCTAAAAGTACAGTAGCACAACCTATTGCGCACATTTTACACACAATCGGCTTTCGGGTCGTATCAAACTACCCCTACCGGAATTGGACTTTTGTATTTTAAGCAAATTTCAAATTAGGGACTATCTTGCTTGGAAAGAACCGTTTTAAGGTTGTTCAGTTTCCCTTCTGATTGTCGAAGAGTCATTTCCAGAACACCTTTGTTGTTTATAGTATCCATTCGGGAAACCCTGCCAATAGCTATATCTTGCTCCTCTGTTCTGGCTAATTCCGTGAGCTATTTCTTTTTTATTTCCTTTTGCTCCATCTTTCAAAACTACCTATTTTGGAGTGATTTTAGCTGATCGTTGTTGATAGATCGTTGTTGGTTGGTGGAAGCTTCTAAGGTGTAGAATTTATAGGAAATCTTTCAAACCTGAAACCCAGAAATTTTCCATTTTCGAAATCCAACGGTTTACTCGATAATCGAGATTTAAATGCTACCACGCTTGCGTCGAAATTTAATGTAAAGGTTCTTTTCAATACCTCGTGGGCTTGCTCCTAGGTAGTTTACTTCAAAAAATTCCGATACCATTTTCCGGAAGATTTTATAATTCTTTTTTGGGAGGGAAAATCCACATAAACAAGTCCAAATCTGGGATTGTATCCTTCTGCCCATTCAAAATTATCGGTAAAGGTCCACACAAAATACCCGTCTATGCGCAGCCCTTTTTGTTTGGCTCGGTACACTTGCCTAAGATGTTCTTGAATATAGCTTTTACGGTCGGTATCCTTTACCTCATCGTTTTGAAGGATATCTGGGAAAGCGGCACCATTTTCAGTAATAATTAGTTTCGGAATTTTAGTATAGGCATTAAAATGCTTAATTATTTTATAAATACTGGGAGGGTGTACTTCCCAGTCCATTAAGGTGGTTTTCACCTTTCGCTCTGATGCTTTTATGATTTTAGCCTGTACATAAGGCACAAAATAACTGTGTTTTACTACTTCCCTTGTGTAATTCTGTATTCCAATAAAATCAAAATCGAATGCCGCATCATCCAAATCTCCGGGGATTATATATTTTTCAATTCGGTGTAGAATAGGAAGGGTTTTTAGAGGATAACCCATCCCTAAGGCGGGTTCAATGAACAAGCGATTCAACAATGCTTCTACTTTTTTGGCGGCTATTTTATCCTTATGTTTTTTGCTATAAGGACTTATTTGAGAACATGAGAAAGTGGTGCCTATAAAAGCATTAGAAACCAGTTTGCGCAAGATTTTTCCGCCCAATGCTTGGCATAGAACGGCGTGGTGTACTGCGGGAATAAAATTTTTTAACCCTTTACGGCCAGGGGCATGTATTCCTAGAAAATAGCCCGCTCCTGTAAAAACCATAGGTTCGTTTAAGACCATCCAATGTGTTACCCGATCGCCAAATTGGGTAGCACATAAGGTGGCATAGGCTTCAAACCATAACCTAATGTCGCGGTTGGTCCAACCTCCTTTGTCTTCCAAGGCCTGCGGAAGATCCCAGTGATATAGGGTTACCCACGGCGTAATGCCGCACTCTAAGCAAAAATCGATTACCTTATTATAGAAGGCAATTCCTTCTTCGCTCGGCGTACCAATTCCTTCTGGAATTAATCGGGACCACGACAGAGAGAACCGAAAATGAGGAATGTTCATGGATTTCATGAGCAAAATATCCTCCCTATACCGGTGGTAAAAATCGCAGGCCACCTCCCCATGCTGGTCTTTAAAAATGGTGCCCTTTTTAGATACAAACGTATCCCAAATGGAAGGCCCTTTGTCTGCTGCGTTGTAACCGCCTTCAATTTGGTAGGCTGCTGTAGAAACACCCCAAACAAAATCGGCCCCGAAATCGTCTTTGCGCAACTTAAATTTTGAACTCATATTGTGGCCCTCCATGCTACTCAAAGGGCTTGCAGTGCTACGGTTTCCTCGATTACCTGATCAATAATACGTTCCGTAATATCAGGATAATCCACAGGGATTACCGTTGTACTTTCTACCCATTGGATGAGGTCATTTAGATGCTTCTTTTTTAAGGATTTCATAACAGGAACACCCATTTCCCGCAAGGCTGCGGTATTGCATTGTTGTTCGTACTGTCCTTTCATAGGAATTACCATCACCTTTTTGTTCATAAAAAGGGCCTCTGCAGGGGTTTCAAATCCGGCACCGCATAAAATTCCGCTACTCCCGGCCATACTAT
The DNA here is from genome assembly GCF_034651555.1 of Aurantibrevibacter litoralis. Lineage (NCBI taxonomy): Bacteria > Pseudomonadati > Bacteroidota > Flavobacteriia > Flavobacteriales > Flavobacteriaceae > Aurantibrevibacter > Aurantibrevibacter litoralis. The sequence continues at coordinate 59,769 of NZ_JAYEEQ010000011.1, forward strand.
TTACAAAGGCTTCATTGGTAATGGGTTGTATAGATATATTTTTTTCAAAAAAAGACTTTTTATTGTGCTTGGAAAAAACTTCCCAGCGTACATTTTTAACCTTAGAGAGCATCTGTAGTATTTTTTCGTCACTATAAGAGGGGAGGTATACCGTATAGTAATCGCCTGTAGTACAGACGCTATTTCGAATATCTTGCCTCACAACCGGGGTAAATATGTGGGTATGATACTGTTTAAAGTGAAACCCATATTGACGGGTAGTAGGGGCATAATTCTTTAGGATAAACTGCCCTAAAAGATCACTTTCTTTAGGTTTTGGGGCATAAGGAGATAGTACGGCAGCTTGGTGACTTAAACCAACACAAGGCTTGTGCTGCAACTTGCAAGCCCAAGCCGAAACCGGTTCAAAATCATTCAGTATAAGATCGTAGTCGTGAATAGGAAGGCTTTTTATTTCCTTTTGGAGCTGTAAGGTATTCGCTTTTACATAGGTACGCCACATGTTTACGCCTCCTTTTTTTCCAAACATAAAACTAAGTCCTTTTAGCTGATATTTTATGGGATAGGGCAGTTGAACGTCTGCTTGTGTACCACTTACCAAAAGGTCTAGCGAAATGTTCTTTTTCTGCAATAATGGGATAATGTCCCGGGCGCGGCTAAGGTGGCCGTTGCCCGTTCCTTGAATGGCATACAATATTTTCATTCGTAAATGTGCGTTATAAACTGGAAATTTAGGATTCCGTATACGGTTTTCCTTGTATGATACCTCCCATTTGGAATTCCTTTACCAAATTTTGAAAAAGAATACTGGTTTCTAAAACATCTTCTTTTTCCGGAGATTCTTCCATAGTATTTTTTGTTACAAGGTCGTCTGCATATTGGTACAAATGCCAATGACCACTATAATATTCCAACGCGGTAAGGTTCTCTACCCAATCGCCCGAATTTAGGTACACTACCGTCCCTTCTAGCCTAGAAATTGTTTTTATTTCTGGTTGATGAATGTGGCCGCATACCACAAAATCATAGTTGTTTTGGATGGCGATATCGGCAGCCACATGTTCAAAATTATGAATAAATTTGATGGCCGATTTTACGCCATTCTTTATTTTTTTTGACATGGAAATAGGCTCTTTTCCCATTTTAATACTGAAAAAGTTTATCACCCTGTTCAAAACAATCAGGAAATCGTACCCTACAGCACCCAGTTTGGCGATCCATTTAGAATGCTTCATGGTAACATCAAATACATCACCATGAAAAAACCATGCTTTTTGTCCCTTTACATTGAGGACTACCTTATTTACAATACTGAAAGAACCCATTTTAAAACCCACAAATTTCCGCAGCATTTCATCATGATTTCCCGTAACATAATACACCCGAACACCATTAGACACCCATTCCATGATGAGCTTAATAACTTTCATGTGCGATTTGGGCCAATACCGTTTGCTAAATTGCCAGACATCAATAATATCTCCGTTTAGGATGACTTTTTTTGGCTCTATTGATTTCAGATATTTGATAAGTTCTTTGGCGTGACAGCCATACGTTCCCAAGTGAACATCGGAAATCACGACAATATCAACCGGTCTTTTTTTCATACTGCATGAGCGTATAAGTTGGTTTGAAATCGTTTACACAATAAGGGCGAAAAGACCCTGCCTAAAAGGCCTAATAAGGGATAAAGGATTACTGTATACCGTAATATCGGAATCATTTTCATTCAATAGAAAATTGAAGTATACAAAGATTATAATTTATAATTTTCATAGGTGTAAGGAAAGCTTTAACCTTAAGTTAATCTATTGTTATTAAATTAGTTGAAATGCCGTGTTTGTCGATAAAAAACAGTTGAATCCGTTGGCATACTACATAAATGTTTTAAAAAGAAAGAATAAGGACATATATACGTTTGTTACGATTAAAAACAATCGGTTATATTTGAAAGAGAGAGAAAATGAAATAGGAAAAAAAAGGAGTAAGTTGTTAGTGTTTCTTAAACGTTTCGTAACCATCAAATAAACATATTTTGATTATTTGTAATCAAAATAGCCCTAATATTGCTTTTAATAATTACTATTTGTAAACAAAAGATAGTTTTGACCATCTCAAAGAAAGATATTCGCTTTTTGCTCTATGGCTCCTTTGTCTCCTTTGGAACCTATTTTTGTATGTATGCTTTTCGTAAGCCCTTTGCGGTGGGTACGTTTGAAAATCTTACTGTTTTTGGGGTAGATTATAAAATTATGCTAATTATAGCACAGGTACTGGGCTATATGCTTTCCAAATTTATTGGTATTAAATGGATATCCGAATTAAAACATCACCGCAGATTAAGGAATCTATTATCAATGATTTTTGTCGCAGAAATCAGTTTAGTGCTCTTCGGTCTAGTAGCGATACCGTATAATTTTATGTTCCTGTTTGTCAATGGGCTTTCTTTAGGGATGATTTGGGGTATTGTTTTTTCATATGTTGAGGGGCGTAAGTTTACAGAAATTTTAAGCATCGCTTTATGTTCCAGTTTTATACTTTCCAGTGGCGCAGTAAAATCGGTTGGGTTAGTGGTGATGGAGTATCTCAGTATCTCAGAGTTTTGGATGCCTGCCGCTACGGGGGCTATCTTTTTAGTGCCATTTACAGTTTTTGCCTGGCTTTTGGAAAAAATGCCGGTACCAACCGCTGAAGATAAAATATTAAGAAAGGAACGAAAGCCAATGACAGGAGTAGAACGAAAGAAAGTGTTTTTAACCTTTATGTTCCCCATCCTGATTCTAGTGTTCTTTTATATGGGACTTACGGCAATGCGCGATTTTAGAGATAATTTTTCAAGAGAAATTTGGGATGCGGTGGGCTTTGAGGGAAATGCCTCCGTGTACACCCTCTCCGAAGTTCCGATAGCTATTTTGGTGCTTTGTTTGGTAGGTTCTATGGGGTTTATAAAGAATAACCAGAAAGCATTTATTTCGTATCATTATTTGCTTATCCTTGGTGCCATTCTTATTGGTTTGGGCACATTGCTATATCAAGCACAGCTTATTTCCCCGATGTTGTGGATGGTGGTGGTAGGGTTTGGTCTTTATGTCTGTTACGTTCCTTTTAATGGTATCTTTTTTGACCGTATGATTGCCACTTTTCGGATTAGTGGCAATGCGGGATACCTTATTTATATCGCCGATGCCTTCGGTTATTTGGCTAGTGTAGCGGTATTGCTTTACAAAAATTTTGGGCAAGGAAGTTTGTCTTGGCTACACTTTTTTATCCTTGGCACCTATGTAATTTCGATTTTCGGATGTGGAATAGCAATCATGTCCCTTATTTATTTTAAGAGAAAATATAAGAAAGAGCAAGCTGTTTTGGAACCAACTATGCTCACCATGAAACCATGAAAGATACGTACGATTTAATTGTTGTTGGAGGGGGTGTTTTAGGCACATTTCATGCATATCATGCCGTTAAAAAAGGACTAAAGGTGGCTTTATTCGAAAAAAACAAACAACCCCAAGGGGCTACCGTTCGCAATTTTGGGCAGGTTGTTCCTTCAGGCATGAACGCCAAATGGCAAACCTATGGCCGGGAAAGTTTAAGGATTTATAAGGAAATTCAAGCCCAATTCGATATTTCAGTACGTCAAGAAGGTTCTGTGTACATTGCTTCTAATCAGGAGGAAGTTCAATTGCTCGAAGAATTGGCGTTAATAAATAAAGCCAATGAATATCCTTCCCATTTACTGACAAAGTCCGAATGTTTAAAGCAATATTCGGGATTAAAAAGAGAGTATGTAAAAATGGGCTTGTTTTTTCCTGAGGAAGTAATGGTAGAACCTAGAATAATGATCACTAAGGTTCATGGGTATTTAAGGCATTTAGGTGTAGCTATATTTATGGACACTGCGATATTAGAATGCCATGCTCTAGTAAATGATGTGGTAGTGCACACCGCTAAAAATCAATCGTTTTCGGCTAAAAAAGTGCTTATTTGCAATGGCAGTGAATTTAAAACCTTATTTCCTAAGCTTTTTAATGAAAGTGATCTGGTGGTTTCTAAATTGCAAATGATGCAAACGGCACCTCAAAAAAATTATATGTTGAAAGGATCCGTTTTAACAGGGCTCTCTATCCGCAGGTATGAGGCCTTTCAAGAATGCCCTTCTTTTGCTTCCATAAAGCAAAATGAACCGCAGCACAGTTTTGTAAAACAATGGGGGATTCACATTTTATTTAAGCAAGCCGTAGATGGTTCGGTAATTATAGGAGATTCTCATGAGTATGCTGCAGTAAAAAATAGTGATACGCTGGGTTTTGACCTTCATATGGAGGTGGATGACTTTATTTTAGAAGAAGCAAAAAGAATCGTAGAATTGCCTAATTATACTATAAAAAAAAGGTGGTTTGGAATGTATTCCCAATGCGAAAACTCAGACCTATACCAACATACCATAGACAGTAATATACATATTATTACAGGTATAGGCGGTAAAGGTATGACGGGAAGTGCCGGATTTTCGAAACACAATATACAATCAATTTTTAATTTTTAAGCATGCGTAATATAGAACTGGTGGTTTTTGATATGGCCGGAACCGTAGTAAACGAAAATAATGTAGTCTATAAAACCTTACAAAAAGCCATCAATAATAAAGGGTACTTACTCACCTTAGATTTTGTTCTGGAACACGGAGCTGGAAAGGAAAAACACCAAGCAATAAAAGACATTCTCACCGAAGAAGAGGGATCTTATATATCCGCATTGACCAATGAAATTTTTCAAGATTTCAAACAACTTTTAGAACAGGAATATCAAGCTTTGGAGGTGACCACCTATTCCGGCGTAGAAGATTTAATAACTGCATTGCGAAAATCCGGAATTAAAGTAGCGCTAAACACAGGTTACGATAATAACACCGCGCAACTATTGCTATATAAGATGAAATGGAAATTAGGAGTGCATTATGATGCTCTAATAACGGCTGATGATGTAAAACGAGGCAGACCGCATCCGGATATGATTTTTGAGGCTATGGAATTTCTTAAAGTATCGGATCCCACTCATGTGCTAAAAGCCGGTGATTCCATTATTGACATTGAAGAGGGAAAAAATGCCAATTGTGGAATTACGGTTGGTGTTACCACCGGTGCCCATACCAGAGAACAGCTTGCTTCGGCAAAACCCACCTATGTTCTCAATAGCTTATTCGATTTAAAAGCTATTTTGCTTGGGAAAAAGTAGTGTTATAAAAAGAAATACAAGACGAGCATTTTTGATGAGGCACTACTTCTATTGATGGGCACATGTGAAATTCTCCCATCAAAGAAAATAGCATCGCCTTCTTTGAGCAAAACCTCTTCCTCTCCAATACTGTAATAGCATTCTCCTGAAATTATATATTTAAACTCAAATGCGTCTGTAGTTACTTTTTCTCGTTTAGAGTTCGGTTTTACCTCCAATAAAACCGCCTCAAATCCCAAACAGGAGAGTTGTTTTCCAAAAATGTAATTATACACAAAGCCTTCGGCATCATCTTCTTTCTCAATAAGTGTATTTTCCTCTTTTCGGGCTACTATAAAATTGGCACCATTTACTTGCGGCATTCCTCCAAAAAAATCGACCACCTCTGCCTCTAGCGCCATTATGATTTTTAAGAGAACGGGCAAAGACGGAATGGTTCTGCCATTCTCAATGCGTGAAATGAGACCACCGGTAACTGCCGCTTTTTGGGCAATTTCATTGATTGTCTTTTTATTTTCTTTCCGAATTTCCTTAATTCGTTTCCCTATACCTATAAGATAGTCTTGCATACTTTTAAGTCTGTTACAAACATACCAATAAACCGAAATAGAACATTTTATTTTTACTATTTTTTAGAGGCAACTTTCAATTTACATCAAGACCTACACCATTTTTATAGGAACTTTCAAAAAAAATTATTTTTGATTATTTGTAAACTTATGTTGTTAACTTTTTCATAATGTACATAATGTAATTATTACAATATGGTAATATTTCTATTGGCATAACTTAATCTATTCAATAGATATTTGCCAAGTAATAATTAACCAAAGTTTACAAATATGAAAACGAAAGAAAAACTGTTAATCACGGTATTTGCTTTTTTGGTATGTGCCATAGGCCATTCCCAAAATACAATTAGTGGAAAGGTCTTAGATGAAAATAACATACCGTTGCCCGGGGCATCTGTGGTTATAAAAGGAAGTAGCACAGGTGTGGCTACGGATTTCGACGGAAATTTCGCAATTTCAATTTCCAATTCAACCGAAAATTTGGTGGTATCTTATATAGGATACCTTTCCAAAGAAATCAGTGCAAGCATTCAAGACAATTTGGTTGTTGTATTGCAACCCGATTCGCAACAATTGGATGAGGTAGTGGTTACCGCTTTAGGCATTAAAAAGGAAAAGAAGCGTTTGGGCTATGCGGTACAGGAGGTAAAAGGAGACGATTTGGTAACGGCCAGGGAAACCAATGTAACCAATTCACTAGCAGGTAGGGCTGCCGGTGTGCAAGTAACCGGCGGCAGTTCGGGGGTAGGATCTACCTCATTGATCGTTATTAGGGGAGAAGGATCATTAATTCCCGGAAACAATTCACCGCTTTTTGTGGTAGATGGCATACCTATTAACAATCGTACCGTCAGTAATTCTGTGGAAGGAAATTTAGAAACCGATTTTGGAAATGGCGCACAAGATATTAATCCCGATGATGTAGAATCTATATCAATTTTAAAAGGGCCCAACGCAACCGCTTTGTATGGCTCGCGGGGTATGAACGGTGTTGTTTTGGTAACTACTAAAACGGGAAAGAACAACAAGGGTCTTGGAGTAAGTATAACACAAAACATGACCTTTGAAGATCCCTTGCGGATTCCTAGATATCAAAACCAATACGGACAAGGTGCCGGCGGGGAATTTGCCTTTTTAGATGGTTTTGGGGGCGGAATTAATGATAATATTGATGAGAGCTGGGGGCCATTGCTAGACGGCAGATTAATAGCACAACACGATAGCCCAACAACCAGTGGATTTAGGGCGGCCGATTTTGCTGTACGTCCAAGAAATGCCGATGGCACTTTTGCGGATGAAATTATTCCGACACCTTGGGAACCACAACCCGGTAACATAGAAGATTTTTTTAGAACCGGCACCACCAGTACAACCAACATTTCTGTTACCGGAGGCAATGAATTTGGCGATTTGCGACTTTCGTTAACCAACCTTACAAGCGAAGGTATTTTACCCAATGCCGATTTTGATCGAAAAACCTATGCCCTTAGTGGTTCCTACAAGTTAAGCGATTGGTTAAAGGTGTCTTCCTCCCTTAATTATGTAAACAGCAGTAGTAATAACAGACCCAATAATTCTTACGGCACAGAGAATATCATGTACTTATGGGTTTGGTTTGGTCGTCAAATTAATATGAATTCGCTACGCGACTATTGGCAGCCCGGTTTAGAAGGACGGCAACAGTTCAATTTTAACTATAACTGGCACGACAATCCGTTTTTTACCATGTTCGAGAATACCAATGCTTTCGACAAGCATCGAATTTTTGGCAATGCCCGAGTAGATATGAACCTAACCAAGGATTTATCCTTAATGGTACGGACAGGTATCGATTACTTCAATGAATTAAGAATCGGGAAACGAGCTTTCAGTTCGCAGCGATTTGCCAGAGGACAATATAGAGAGGACGATATTTTCTTTAAGGAACAAAACACTGATTTTCTTTTTCAATACAATAAAGACGTAAATAAAGATGTTAGTTTAGGATTTTCCTTCGGAGGAAATTTAAGGGACGAGGAGAATCGCTATAAGCGTATTAGTGCTAATTCATTGTCTATTCCAGGAATTTTTAGTTTTGAAAATTCGGCAGAACCATTGTCTAAAACACAGTTTATAGATGGTAGAAAAGTAAACTCCCTCTATGCCTTTGCCAACCTATCTTACAAAAACTATTTGTTTCTAGACGTTACGGGTCGAAACGATTGGTCTAGTACCTTGCCTAGAGAAAACAATTCTTATTTTTATCCCTCCGTGGGGGTAAGTGCAGTACTTTCCGACATGTTTCAGATGGGCGGCCCCGTATCCTTCCTTAAATTGCGTGGAGGTTGGGCCGTTGTAGGGAACGATACCGATCCTTTTGCGCTTCGCAACACATTTTCTTTCAATGAGCCTTTTGGCAACTCCCAAAGGGTAAGTGCCTCTAATGTATTGAAGAACGAAAACTTAAAACCCGAAGAGGCTACCTCTATTGAAGTGGGTGCCGATTTGCGATTTTTTAATAATCGATTGGGACTCGATGTTACCTACTATAATTCTACCGTAGAGAATCAGATTATTACCCTTCCGGTGTCTAATACGTCCGGATTTAATTCACGAATTATTAATGCAGGTGAAATACGGAATTACGGTATAGAAGTAGTATTAAATACGGTACCCGTTAAAACCAAGGGAGGGTTTACGTGGAATAGCGATGTTAATTTTACCGCTGCCCGAGGTGAAGTTAAATCTTTGATTGATGGGCTAGAAACCCTAGAGATATCATCGAATTACATTAACGTTCTTGCCAAAGTAGGCGGAAGAATGGGCGATGTTTACGGAACAGGTTTGCTTACTGTAGATGATCCGAATAGTCCATTTTTTGGACAAGTTATACATAATTCGGACGGATTCTCTATACGTGATCCGGAACTTAAAAAATTAGGAAACTACAATCCTGATTTTATGGTAGGTTGGCAAAATACATTTACCTATAAGGGTTTTAATCTAGGTGTGCTTTTTGATTGGCGACATGGCGGAGTGGTTAATTCTAGAACTGTTCTTATTGGTGGAACGTCTGGATTAATGGATTTTACCGCCGTAGGCAGGGAAGAAGGAATCATTTCAGAAGGGGTTATTCAAAATCCTGATGGCAGTTTTAGACCCAATGATGTACGCCTTAGCGGGAGGGATTTTTACTGGTGGAAATTCAACCGTACAAATGAAGAAATAGGGATGTTCGATGCGTCTTTTTTAAAGCTTAGAGAGGTGCGTTTAGGTTATAATTTCCCCTCCAAGATGTTGAAGAATACGTTTATAAGAACGCTAAATCTATCGTTAGTAGGAAGAAATCTTGCACTTTGGACAGAAAACCCTCATTTCGATCCCGAAACGTTATCCTTTAGTGGGGGCACCATTGTTCCCGGTGTAGAAGATATGGCAACGCCAAGTTCTCGAAGCGTAGGTTTCAATATTAATGTAACATTCTAAATTTTACGGAAATGAAAAGATTTATTTTACTCAGTAGTATTATAGTAACGACTTTAATGGGTTGCACCGAAGGCTTTGAGGAAACCAACACCAACCCGAACCAACCGGAGGAAGTTAGCTCAGATTTGTTGCTTGCCACCGTTTTGAGCACCGTGGCAAATAGTGCCGTAACAACAGGTTGGGGAAACGGGAATATAGTTGCGCAACTTACGGCAAAAATTAATTTCACTGGTTTCGACCGTTATGATTGGGGTTCAGAATCTGGTATTTGGAACGAACATTACGGAATTCTTCCAGAAATAGATATCATACTTGAATCGGCCAGAGCTGAAACAACCAAGAACAGTTCGTACGAAGGTATTGCGCTTATTATGCGATCTTATGTTTTTTCGGTTCTTACAGACAATTGGGGAGATGTTCCATTTTTAGAAGCAATAGACGGTATCAATGGTAATTTCACACCGGCCTATGATGATCAGGAGGTTATTTACAATGCCATTATAAATGATTTGGAAACCGCAGAAGTACTCCTAAGAGCAGGAGATCCGGTCTTTGGTGGCGATCTTATTTATGGTGGCAACACCGAGAAGTGGCGAAAATTTGCAAACTCCTTGCGATTACGTTTTCTTTTGAGAATTTCCGGAAGAAGAGATGTTTCTGCCGACATTCAGGCTATTTTTAATAGCGGCGTCTTTTTTGCCACCAACCAAGACAATGCGGTTATGATCTATCCGGCAACGACCCTGATCGATTCTTGGCCTGTAAGTCGCGGTCGGGTCGGCAGTTTTGACGAGTTTAGGATGAGCGAAACTATTGAGTCCGTACTGAAAGGGTTTAATGACAATCGTTTACAAAAGTGGTTTCAACCTACAGACAACCCATCAGACGATCCTAATCTTTTTGTTGGTTTACCTAATGGTTTAAGTGAGGACAATGCATCCAATTTTAATGGTGGTGCAAGTAATGTGTCTCGCCTTAGGCAATCGTTTTTCTTTGACTCGCCCAACTCCGTTAAGGCAGCCATACTTCAAAGCGCCGAAGTTCATTTTATTTTTGCTGAGGCCATGCAACGCGGTCTTATTTCCGGAGATGCGGAAACGCTTTACAACGAAGGGATACGACTTTCTTTTGAGTATTGGGATATTACTCAGGATTTGGGTGCGTACCTGTCCCAGAACGGGGTTGCCTACGATGGCCAATTGGAAACCATTATAACGCAAAAATGGCTGGCCTCATTTCTGGTAGGATTCGAGGGTTGGTACGATTTTAGACGAACCGGATTGCCATCCTTTATCGTTCCCGGCTCTGACAATGTTAATGATGATCGTGTGCCGGTGCGTTTCCTGTATCCCGATTCGGAACAAACCCTTAATAGTCAAAATTTTGAGGCAGTAGTCTCCAAAATTGGAGGCAATGATATTAATATAAAGGGCTGGTGGGAGCAATAAACGGTTATACCAGATATTAAAATGAAATACAGCCTACTTTTTTATGTACTCATGACCATAGGGATGTGCTCCCTGTGGTCTTGTTTTGAGCAGAAGCCACAAAATGATTTAGGCATAAAACATGTCGTTGTTATTGGTTTTGATGGATTAAGTCCGGATGGCTTACAAAACGCCTCGACGCCAAATTTTGATAAATTAATAGCTGAGGGATCCTATACATTCCATGCCCGATCTGTGATGCCTACATCCTCCAGTCCAAACTGGGCTTCTATGATTATGGGAGCAGGGCCGGAGCAGCATGGAATTACTTCTAATGCCTGGGAAAGAGATAATTTTATACTTCCCACCATCTCCCAAAAGGAAGACTTTTTGTTTCCCACTATTTTTCATCTCATTGATAACCAAATACCCAATGCCGAAATTGGAGCCATATATCATTGGGGCGGTTTTGGCCGATTGTTCGAAAAAAGTGCCGTAGATTACGATGTGAGCCCCGACACGGAAGAAGAAACAGCTGCCTTGGCAAGTGCTTACATCCAGGACAAAAAACCACATTTCACATTTATTCACTTAGATCATATAGATCATGCCGGGCATGAGTTTGGGCATGGTACAAAGGAATATTTTGATGCTGTAGAAACGGGTGATACGCTTCTTGGACAACTCATGCAAGCTATAGAAAAAGCAGGCATTGCACAGGAGACCTTGGTGATCCTAAGCTCAGATCATGGTGGGATGGGAAAAGGCCATGGAGGAGAATCCCTGCAGGAAATGGAAATCCCCTTTATTTTATGGGGAAAATCAATAAAAAAGGGACAAAGGGTAAAATACCCGGTTTATCAGTACGATAATGCCGCAACGGTAGCATTTGCCTTAGGTTTGGACATGCCTTTAGCATGGATTGGAAAACCGGTAAAAACTGCTTTCGAAGGCTTTGAAATTATAGACGCCTATCCTATCGTAGAGCGGGTAGAAAAACCTGTACTATTTCCAAAAGCGGAGGGGTATAAAAAAGCAGGAGGATTATTTACTGATTCAGCCACCATTCGCTTTGAAAACCCAAATCCCAACGGAGAAATTCGGTTTACGGTAGATGGTTCTATGCCCAATGCCAACTCTGAACTGGCTGAAAATGTTGTGGGTTTAGATAAAAACGCGGTGATACGAAGCGCTGTTTTTATCGATGGGCAGGTGGCCAGTAACATTAGTGACGCCTATATACGAGTAAAGAAAAATGCAAAAAAAGCTCCGGTGCAGTACGAGGTTTTCTATTTGAACAACCTCCAAAATATCCCTGTATTGGAAGGGAAAACGGCAAATGCCAAAGGAAATTCTTTTGAAATTACCTCCGATGAGGTAAAAGAAGAAATTAAAAATAATACAGTGGTTCGCTTTAGAACCAACTTGGTTATCGAAACTGAAGGAAAATATCATTTTTACACCCGATCCGACGACGGTAGCAAGCTCTCGATCAATAATACCCTTGTGGTAGACAATGATGGGGACCATGGGGTCCTTGAAAAGGAGGGAAGTATTCGTTTATTGCCCGGCACCTATCCTTTGGAAGTTGTTTGGTTTAATGGAGGCGGGGAAGGCTGGTTAGATGTATTTTATAAAACCGAAGGTATGCCTAAACAAATTTTACCAACAACACGATTACAATAAATGTTTTTTAAGGTTTTTTTTCTGTTTTGTTTCATTAGTTCAAGGGCACTTCTTTATTCCCAACAGGACGTTTTTCCTGCTTGGGAAGAAGGGGTGTTAGAGCTACATCATATCGCAACAGGTAGAGGCAATGCCGCTTTTGGTATTTTCCCGGATGGCACTACCATCCTTATTGATGCGGGCGATATGTCGGAAACGCATCCCAGAACCCTATCTGATAGAAATACTAAATTAACACCAAACCGTAGGAAAACAGCACCGGAGTGGATAGTAGATTATATAGATCAATTTTTACCAAAAAAGCAGTCACAGCACTTAGATTACGCCCTTATTACCCATTATCACGATGATCATTTTGGGGAAATGGACTCCACTAGAATAAAGGCAGTTCATGGAGATTATTTTTTAACAGGAATTACAGCCGTAGGGGATAAATTGCCTATCAAAAAAATGATAGACAGGGGCAGCACCTATCCCATCGACCTAAAAGATGCCAAAATTCAATTCGCTTTGAATAAAGACGATGCCTATGGCATGATCGCCACCTTAAAGAATTACTGGAATTTTATTGCCTATCAATCCAAACAAAACGGACTGGTACATGAAGCATTGCTGCCAGGTGCTTTAAATCAAATCCGATTGACAAATTTTCCTGAGAAATTTCCAAATTTTTATGTCCAGAATATTGCAGTAAACGGAGAAGTTTGGACTGGAGAAGGTGAAGAAAATTTTTCACTTTTTAAAAAAGAGCAATATCCCGGTGAAAACCCTTTAAGTGCTTGTATTAAAATATCTTATGGTGATTTCGATTATTTTACCGGTGGCGACATCAGTGGCGTAAATGGCTTCGGCGAAAGCGATTTTAATTTCGTAGAATCGCATATTGCTCCTGTAGTTGGCTCCGTAGATGTAGCAACGCTAAACCACCATGGCAACCGAGATTCCCAAAACACTTTTTATGTGAGAACGCTGCGCCCAAAAGTATGGATTGGTCAAAGCTGGTCCTCGGATCATCCGGATAACAATGTGTTACGACGCATTCTCTCAGAGGAACTCTATCCGGGATCCCGGGATATTTTTGCAACCGCGTTGTTACAACCCAATATCTCGGTTATCGGCGGACTTACCAATCGATATAAAAGTCAGCAAGGGCATATTGTAGTTCGCGTGTACGATTCAGGGAAAAAGTACGATATTTATGTACTTAATGATCAATCTGAGAAGCGAGAGGTCATAGCTAAATTTGGGCCCTATGTATCACGATAACACAGATCAGAAGTCTTTTTCCAAGAAGGTAGAAGGCGACATCAATTTTACCGCAGCAAGAAAGGAATGGAACAATCATGAAGTAGATGAGTACACAAAAAAAATCTTAGAAAAAGACGCAAAATACTTCCTGCATCAGGCACTTTCTACCCCTTGTTTAGACGTTTTAAAAACCTGTGAAGGGGCTTATATTGAGAATCTTTCCGGCAAGAAATACCTCGATTTTCACGGCAATAATGTGCATCAAATCGGGTTTTCCCATCCAAAAGTAATACAAGCCCTTACTGAACAGTTACAAGGGCTTACCTTTTCTACACGACGCTATACCAATGAGACCGCTATAGCCTTTGCTGAAAAACTAACATCGCTGACACCTCCGGGGCTGAATAAGATTTTAATGACGCCCAATGGTAGTTCCGCCATTGGTATCGCTTTAAAATTGGCGCGAGCCGTTTCAAAAAAGTTTAAGGTGATTTCTTTTTGGGATGCCTTTCACGGAGCTTCTTTGGATGCCATTAGTGCTGGCGGAGAGGCCGTTTTCCGTGAGTATATGGGGCCAATGATGCCCGGGGTTGAGCGTATTCCGCCCCCCATAACCTATCGCGGAATTTTTGAAGGCGATGAAGACAAATGTTTGGAGTATTTAGAATACGTTATAAAAAAAGAAGGGGATATCGGTGCCTTTCTGGCAGAAACGATACGAAATACGGATGTACAGATTCCCTCTAAAAGCTTTTGGAGATCGGCTCGTGAGATTTGTGACCGGCATGGGGTCATTTTAATCCTAGACGAAATTCCAATTGCCCTAGGCAGAACAGGAACGATGTTTGCTTATGAGCATTATGGTATTGAACCCGATATGCTTTGTTTGGGTAAAGGATTAGGCGGAGGCATTATACCACAAGCAGCCATCGTTGCACGGGAAGAATACGATCGGTTCGGGGATATTTCTCTGGGCCACTACACCCATGAAAAAAGTCCGCTTGGAGCCGCAGCAGGACTAGCTACGTTGCAAATTATTGAAGAAGAAAAACTTCTGGAAAAAGCAAATATCGACGGTTTGTACCTGATGACAGCACTTGAAAAGATGAAGCAAAAGCATCAAATTATAGGAGATGTAAGAGGAGAAGGGCTGCTATGGGGAGTAGAATTAGTCAAAGACAGAATGACCAAAGAAATGGCAGTAGATGAGGCAGAAAAAGTGATGTACGCCTGTCTTAAACAAGGGCTCAGTTTTAAAGTCTCCGCCGGTAACGTTTTACAGCTTTCACCCGCTTTGACCATTTCACGAACCGAATTGAACACGGCTCTTCAAATACTAGAAGACAGTCTTATAAAAGTATCCACCAATCATCCATTGAAATGAAAACACACACGGTTACAGTATTACTTTTTTTTGGTTTAGCGACCGGACTTATAGCTCAGGAGGGTTTACCAAATATTTTGATACAGCCTTATTTACAGGATGCTACCCCAAATTCTATTAAAATTATGTGGGAGACCAGCTCAGGAGAAGAAAGTCTGGTAGAATATGGCCTCACCACAAAATTAGGAAAGAAAGCACAGGGAATAGCTTATGGCATCAATTTTACCGCTTCCCGAATCCATGAGGTAAAATTGGAAGGGTTACAACGTTTTACTACCTACTATTACAGGGTTAAAACCGGAAAAGCTGTTTCCGAGGTATTTCAATTTAAAACCCCACCTTTTGCAGATGATCATGAGTCGTTTAATATCGTTGCTATGAGCGATATGCAAAAGGATCACAACCAACCCGATAAATGGCACGAGATAGCCAACGAGGGCGTAATAGCGTATCTAAAAAACAACAATGACGGAACACTTTCGGACCATTTGGCATTAATAATGATTCCGGGAGATCTGGTAGAAAACGGCACCAAATACGAGCAGTGGAAAAATGATTTTTTTAATCCGGCCGAAAATTTGTTTTCACAGGTCCCTTTATATCCTACTCCGGGAAACCATGAAAAAAACTCCCAGTTTTACTTTAATTATTTTAGTCTGCCGGAAAACGGAACGCCGGCCTACGCTGAACATTGGTGGTACAAAGATTACGGCAATACAAGAATTATTGGACTCGATTCCAATTCGGGATACAGAGATCTTAAAGAACAGTACCAATGGCTGGAAAAGGTCTTGGAAGAAACGGCTGCAAATCCCAATATTGATTTTGTATTTGCACAATTGCACCATCCTCATAAATCGGAATTATGGATTCCCGGGGAAGAAGAAAGCACCGGGAAAGTGGTGCAATTATTAGAAAAATTTAGTTTGGTATCCGGAAAACCAAGTCTGCATTTTTTTGGCCATACTCATGGCTATTCCAGAGGACAATCTAAAGACCATAAACATTTATGGATTAATGTAGCATCTGCCGGGGGAGCCATTGATAATTGGGGTGAATTTGAAGGCAGGGATTATGACGAGTTTACCGTTACCCAAGACGATTATGGTTTTGTGTTGGTTGAGGTAGATGCAGATGTTAATGATCCTAAATTCACCGTTAAACGCATCAGTAGAGGTAATGATTTAAATACACATGAGAATAAAATTACCGATAGCATTACCATTTACAAGAACGAACGAAAACCCGCTACTCCAAAAACCATATCACCCAATAATAATACAGTAGCCATTACGGGTACCATGTTGAAAGCCGCAGCTTTTAGCAGCAGCTATAAAAATGCCTTTCATGCCGCATCGCACTGGCAGATTTCGGAAACAGAAAGTTTTGAAAAACCAATTTTAGATCGATGGAAGCAACATGAGAATTGGTATTATTTAGAAAACAGACAAAAAGGCGATGATCTTACGGATGAACCAACAGAACGACTAAAACCCAACACTACCTATTTTTGGCGCGTCCGTTACCGGGATCAAAACTTGCATTGGAGCGATTGGTCTGCAACCGCACAATTTCAAACTCATAACTAATCAAAATTAAAATACGATGAAAAACACTCTTTTAAATGGCACTTTCCTTTTTTTTCTATTAACTTCCTGCAACCCAAAACAGGAAGTCGCAACCCCAGTTTCGGAAACCTTTGCGCCTAAGGTGATTTTGATTACTGTGGATGGTCTGCGGTGGCAAGAATTGTTTACGGGAGCCGATTCCCTTTTGGTCTCTAACAAAGATTATGTAAGCGATACCACGGATTTAAAGCAAAAATTTTGGCGGAATTCTCCTGAAGAACGCCGGAAAGTCTTGATGCCTTTTTTTTGGAGTAAAGTACAAGAAATAGGACAATTGAATGGAAACCGGAATCTTGGAAGCCAGATGAACCTAACCAACACCATGCGGTTTTCGTATCCGGGATACAATGAGATTCTCACAGGCAAGGCTGATGATGAACATATTACCAGCAATGACAAAATGAATAATCCTAACAAAACCATTTTAGAATTGGTAAATCAACAACCCGGTTTTGAAGGCAAAGTAGCTGCTTTTGGCAGCTGGGATGTATTTCCCTATATTGTAAATGAGGAACGTTCTGGCGTCCCTGTAAATGCAGGTTTCGAAAATGCGTTGGGGGATACCCTATCTGAACGGGAACAATTTTTAAATGAACTACAGTCTCAAATCCCAAGCCCTTGGAGTACCGTTCGCTTAGATGCTTTTACCCATCACTATACGTTAGAGTATATGAAAAAGGCACAACCAAGATTGGTATATATCGCCTATGGAGAAACCGACGATTTTGCGCATGATGGTGACTACGATGCGTATCTGACATCTGCCCAGACCACAGATGCTTTTATTAAAGATTTATGGAATAAAGCGCAAAACGATCCCTTTTACAAAGACCAGACTACCTTTATTATAACTACAGACCATGGACGGGGTACCCTACCTTTAGATACATGGCGAAGTCATGGAAGTAGTATTGAAGGGTCCGATCAGGTGTGGCTGGTTGCTTTTGGTAATGGCGTAAAGCCTTTGGGAGAAGCGACTACGAACGAACAACTATATGCCAATCAGATTGCGCCGACAGTTTTACAAGTGCTTCATGTGGAATTCGATACAACATCATTTGATACCAATCCTTTAAAAATCAATTCAAAATAGGAATTAACTAAGGTTTTATTGAAGTTGCCTTAACACGCTTACGTAAAAAGAGTTCGATCTTTGTCAGAGTAGTTTGAGTTAGCTGAGTTTGAGTTTGTTTAGTTAAAACCGATGTGCCTCGCATCGGTTTTTTACGTTCAATTTCCTGCTTTCAAAACGGATGCGTTATAGAGTAATACGACCCTAGGAGTAATTTTTGTAACTTTACCCTAGAAACAAGGCATAACAAAAAATCGGTACAGCCTCTTCAAAGCATTTTTTGATCCTCGGAAATACCAATAAAAACACAAAGGAATCCGACATCATTAAAATAGTCTTTAAACACATTAGCGAATTCGATTTGCCTTTCGATAAAGGCAGGTCTGACAAATAAAAGAATAATAAATAAATAGATATGAGAACAAAATTGTATGCCATATTTGGCGTAGTACTATTTTTTTTAGCCTGTAAAGAAAAAGCGCAAGAGAAGGCGGCTGCACCTACGAATGCAGAGGCCACAGCCGGCACAATGGTTCCGGCATCATGGATACAAAGTAGGGTAACAAAGGCAAAGGAACAGTTGCAAGCATCGGAGGCAGGAACGGTTGTTTGGAATGCTATGGAGGCACACGGCGGTTTGGAAAAATGGTTTTCTAACGGATTTTTTTCGTTTCATTTTAACTATCAACCTTTGGGAGAAGGAACACCGAGAAATACATATAATACGGTAGATACGTGGCGCAATAAGGTAAGGCAGAAGGAGGCCTTAGACACCACCTTACAATACGGATGGAACGGGAAGGAACATTGGAAACTCGTAAGGGATAGCACTTCCATTGCCTACGACACCAAATTTTGGGCGCTAACACCCTTTTATTTTGCTGGATTACCCTTTGTTTTGGATGGTGCCGGGGTACAATTACAGCTTTTGCCGCAAACGCAATATAAGAATGAAAATTGGGATGTGGTTAAGGTAACTTTTGCTTCAGGTACGGGCGATGCTCCTGATGACTATTACATTCTATACTTTCATGCCGCCACACATAAAATGGGAGTTATACGATATATTGTTTCTTATCCCGCTTATTTTCCTGAGGGTGGCCACATGCCCGAAAAATTTATGGATCTTTTTGGGGAACAAACCGTAGCGGGTATTACACTTCCTGAAAGCTATAAAACGCATTGGCTTTCTGACAAGGATTTACCTGGGGAATATATCACCTCCATAACACTGAGTGAGGTTTCCTTTGATCAAGGAATAGATCAGCGCTATTTTGATCCGCCCCAAGGCGCCACTATGGTGGAGTAATTGGCTTCAAATAAAAAATGGGGCTATAGGTTATAGTCCCATTTTTAGATGAAACGTAAGGGTTATTTTGCTAGTGTACGCATATAATTTACCACAAGCCAGCGATCTTCTTCTGAAGGTATTTTTTTTGTAAAGCCGGGCATATCATCTCTACCTTCTGTTATTTTATAGTATAACTCTCCGTCGGTTTGTTTTTGGGTGGAAGCCGCAGAAAAATCCCCTAAATCCCCTTTCATTTCTTTTGCTTTAGGGCCATCTCCCCAACCCTTTTTGCCATGACATGAAGCACATTGTTTTGCATACAACGCTTTTCCAATAGCTAGATTTTCTTTATCTTTTGCATCCGTCGGATTTTTCATGGTTTTAAATTTCGCAGGAACTACCCATTCCTCTTGAACTGAAGGGGTAAAAGAAAGGGTAACCAAGGCTACAATTCCTATAAGTGATACATAATTTAACGTTTTCATAATGTTTGTATTTAAGATTTAAAGATTTTGAATAGATTAAGCACTAATACCACCAGTACAGACCAAATACCAATTAAGATGATATTGGGTACTATCCATAAAAACAGTGGTGTTTTGTTTGGTGGCGACCACATAGTTCGTTGGTCAAACGTAGAGGTGTCAACAATAGGTACGCCCATATCCGCTATTACAGGTGCTATAATTGTGCCAAAGACATCGCTATCCTTTAATGAAATTTCAAAAAGCAGCTTTCCGTCAACACCGGAATAGGGTTCTGTGAGTGCAACTGCAATAGCGCCTTCATCGTCAGTTTCATAGGCATCCTCGTCACCGACGGCTAAATTCCCAAAAAGTCTTTTAAGCCCTACCAGTAATTCTTGTTCTGGAATGGGCTCATTGGTAGCAGACAGTAGTTGGGCATTAATAGTATGCAGACTGTCTATTGTCACAATTGAAGCTTCCAATAGTGCATCGGTTACCGAAATGGATTCTTCGCCTTCCTCATAGACCTCACTATTTTCAATTTTCACGAGAAACTCGTTTTCGTTTGAAATGTATTTTTGTGGTAAGGTAAAGGTTGTATTCCCATTTTCATTCGTATTTGCCGATCCCAGTTTTAGTTCTGAGACTTCCTCAGTAGAGGTATCCTCGATTACCTTATAGATATTGAATGTTAAATTTTTGCAGGGTTCAAAACCACTTTCACCACGATATATGGCAGACAGCTTTAGAAAACTGTGCTGCTGCATTACCTTAACATATTCAACAGTTATTCGGGCACTTAATTTTTCTTGTCCCTGAAGATTAAGTGCGCCCAACAGTCCAAAAGCACACAACAACATCTTTATAGGATACATCGGCATTTTCATAATTTTTCTGTTTTATGGGTTTCTATAATACCTCGTTCCTCGGCAGTTTCTTCTATGGGAATTATGGGCAAATACCGAAATAAGAGGGTCATAATAAGTAAGGCGGATGCTAAAGTACCGAAAGTTATGATCCACTCTAAAGCAGTAGGAAAATATTGATGCCAACTTTCCGGAGCTCCTTGAATAGGTAAAAATGGGTGAAGCAAGGTTGGGGTTACAATGAGATAGCGTTTCCACCAAGCGCCAATAACTACCAGCAACCCCATTATAAACAGGGGTAAAGGTTTTCTTCCCTTGGGAAATAATAATACAAGTACAGGAACGATTAATCCTCCTACAATAACCGTCCAAAATAAGGGCGCGTAACTACCGGTGAACATGCCTTCCAAATGTGCTGCTTCATCAGCAGTGGTTTTATATGCGGGTACTAAATATTCATTCACATTAAAGTATAAATAAACTAAGCAAAGCAAAACCAATAATTTTGCCATTTTATCAAAATGCATGTCGGTAATATACCCTTGCAAATGATATACCTTTCGCAGAACATACATAATAACAACAACAGCTCCTGCCCCTGCTACAAAGGCTCCTGCTATAAAATAAGGGCCAAAGTTAGAACTATCCCAGCCGGGCCTATACGTTGTGGCAAATAACCATGCCGTTACCGTATGAATACCAAAGGCCACCGGAATAATCATAACTGAAAGTGCTTTTATCGATTTTTGGTACAACTCTTTCTGTTTTGGGGAGCCAGACCAGTTCAACGACAATTTGCCATACCATTTCTCTAGTTTAGGCTTGGCTTTAAAGTGTTTTTTCAAGATAGCAAAATCGGGTAGTAAAGGATAGTATAGCAACAACAAACTAATGAACAAATAGGTCGTAATAACCAATACATCCCAAATTATTGGCGATTGTAATCGACCGTGCATGAACAAATAATAAAGGCGCTCCGGACGACCCATATCTATGATGATAGTAAGCCCCGCCATAATAATCGCAGCCACGGCGATTACTTCTGAAATTCGGGTAAGAGGTGTGCTCCATTTTACACCAGATAAGCGCAAAATAGCAGTAACAAGGGATCCTACCAAGCTAATGGCCACAAAGAACACAAAGTTGGAGATATACACTCCCCATAGGGCATAGTCGCGCATACCGGTAATAACTAGGCCTTTATCCAATTGCTGAATATATGCATAAAGGGCTGCAACAATGATAACCACTAGGAAACTCATCCATATAACGCCAAGTTTACCAAATTTGCGAGGCGCTAAATCTTGTACTAATTTATCGTAGGCGCTCATAATGTTTCGGTTTTGTCAACAGACTGAAATTCGTTGTAGTTTTCCATTCCCTCCTCAAATTCTACCAACCGATCAACGGGCGGTAAATAATAAACACTAGGTTCTGTCCCGAGGCTTTCCAGTAAACGGTGTCCGGCTCTATCTTTTAGCAGTGTACTCAGCTTAACCGTTTGCCCACTGCCATTCGTTACAACATCTTCATAAAGATCTCCAAACGAAAAAACATCATTAGGGCAGGCAGAAACGCAAAAGGGGAGTTCTCCTTTCAGGGTTTGGTGCGGACAAAAATCACATTTATCAACCGTGCCTTTTATACTGGGTTTGCCACAATAATCCGGAGTATAGGGTTCTTCTTGTACCATTTCAGGCTGTTCGGGTTCGTTCCAATTAAAGACTCTAGTGGAATAGGGACATGCGGCCATACAAAATCGACAGCCTATACAGCGTTCATTATCTATGAGTACGATGCCGTCTTTTCGTTTAAAAGTAGCATCTACCGGACAGACTTTTACACAGGGAGGCTTATCGCAGTGCTGGCATTGGGTGGGCATAAAATAGGGTGCCGTTTTTTCCGATTCCTGCATTTTATACACCTTTAGCCAGGCATTGTCGCCGGTAATATAATGTCCTTTGTTACAAGCTGATTGACATTTAAGGGCATTTTTGCACTTGGCCAAATCTACAACCATTACAAATTTTTTATTGGGAAACCCTTCCCGGGGGTCATAGCCTACCGGGGTATGATGATATTCATGTACCTCCGAGGCGGGTACCTGCACAATGTTTCCGTCGGTAGACATCAGTTCTACCATGCCCGAAGGACTCGGTTCTTTTTCGAGGGCTTTTACGGCGGCAACGGTGCCTACCGTTGCGAAAAGCCCGAATTTGATTCCTATATCGAAAAAATTACGTCTCGTTGTTTTTTTATCTTCAATCATAATTTTTTATTTCGCTTTATTCAACCACTTTAAAAAAGAGATGTTCGATATGTTTTTTTCAACCACCTTGGCCTTAGCCACGACACTTTTTTTAACTTTTACTGTGGTGCCATCGGGTTTTAAAAGGGTCTGGTAGGCGTCCTCAGGTTCTTCTAGTGGCGTAGGGAGCGGTTTTCCAAAGCCCATTAAGGGGAGCAATAGCCCAGTTCCAAGTATGGGAAAAAATTTTCTTCGACCTGTTGTAACATTTTCTTTTTTAGTTCTTTTTTTCATCGCTGCTACTATTTACAAAACATTGGTTACTACTTGTGGTATATCTTGCCGATCACATGGTGTCGGCATGTAGAGTTTTCTCCTTTTTTAATTCCCATTTTGGTCTTTCACCAGCTTTTTTAAAGATGCCATAATCTGGTAATATTAAACCCAATTAAGAAATCGCCACTAAAAAAATTGTTTTGATTGAACATATAATTCTGTTGTTGTACAATTCCTTTGTAATTGGTGATGAATACCTGAAATGCATGCGAACCTGTAGAAAATTCTAGCCCAATGCTTACGCCCGGATCAGGCGTGCCCGATGAAAAGCTGGTAATTGGCTGACTGTAATCTGCGATCATGGATATTGTGGGTGTTATTTTTGCCCTTCCTCCAAAAGCCACCGCAAACATGTCATTCTTCATATTGCTTTTTACAAGGTTAAAATGCGATAAACTAGGCGCAATTTGAAAGGAGAGGTTTCTGCTAAACCTGCGAGCAATGATAATTTGGTTAAAATAAGAATAGCGATCTTCGGTATATTGAAAGTTTTCTTTTCGTCGGGCATCCACCGTAAAGTTTCCATAATAGGTAACGCTCACCGGCATTTCATTTTCTCTGGTCTGCCTTAGAATGGCACCTTTTAGGCTAAAATCCTGTAAACGGCTATCTTTGGTAGTTCCTGCGCCCACAGTTATCCTGTCGTGCAAGGCATAGGTAAGTGCTACACGAATGTTTGCGGGCCCCCAAAGGCCAATAAGATCATTAGATTCCGGCCCGGCATTGACCACACCGAAGCGGTGGTTCATGATCATTTCTAAGGTACCTTTAGAATTAAGTACATTGGTCTGGTTTTCAATAAGAGCCGTACTTTCAAAGGCCTCGCGCTCTAATTTAATTTCTTGTGGTTCGGTGCTGCCATCAGTTTCTTCCTGAGATAGTGCCATATTTGGAAGCGCAAATACGAGACTCAAAAGATATGGATATAGTTTCATGTCGATCATTTTTAATTAGTTATTAAGTGCGCCTTCGTTAATCCATTGTCGGATTACATTAATATCCGTTAGGTTTAGAGGAGTGCCGGGCGGCATCAAAGGGGCACCTTGCCCAAGTAAGGTTTTGAACAAAGTGCTTTCTTCTGCATTGTTGGGGATCACAAAGTTTCCGTTCAGCAATGCATTGAAAGCATTACTGCCTCTAAGATCTGGCGCCAAACTACCGCCATGACAACTTACGCAAGCTCTATTAAATATGGGCTGTACTTGACCTTGAAATGAAACATTTGTAGGTAGTGGTATGGTGTCCTCATCAGGTAGCTGGTCATAGTAGCAAGAGTAGCTCACAATACCCAAGGCCAATGCTATAATATATTTTTGAATTTTTTTCATCAGTTTATATTTAGGTGTTTTAGGTGGTTCGATGTAATTCGCCAATGAACACTACGGTTATGTCGGCACTTCTCATCCTTTTTGCCAGTAAAATCTTCGGATGGTTTTTTTAAAATCATCATTAAAATAGATTGAAAGAAAGCAAATAACCTATCCAAAGATTTTATTGAAATCCTTAATTTGGATATTTAATGGTGTCATTAATTGCTTTATAGAAATTTTTCATATCCTCCAATGTTGCTGGGGTTGGCCCCATGGATGAACCTAACTGTCCGGAAACGATTTTATGCTGAACTTCATGCGGATTATCTCTAGTAAATTTTCCTAATGTATTGCCACCTAAGGGAATATTGCTCCCATCTGCACCATGGCATGAGGCACATTTGGAGGTGTAAAAGACATCACCTGCCGCAGCGTTTCCATTACGACCAAGATCGGAATAGGTGCGGGATCCCGTGGGATAACTGCCTACAGTGGTTATGGCGTATAATTCATCCGTATCTAGTGCTCCTTCTCTTAGGAATTTTACCAAATCCCAAATTTGAGCATCGGTAAGTATGGTTCCGTAATCGGGATGGTCATTGCCTCCTAAGGCAGGATTGGTGCCATCTGCTGTTCTTGCAGGATCTACCGCACCACCGCCGGTATTTTTAATTTTATCAAACAAAATACTGATGTCTGCAAACTTAAGATTGGTGAGTTGAGCTCCGGAAACATCGGGCCTATTTACACGGGGTGCCCTGTTAATATAAGAAGCAAACTTCGCTTTTTGATCCCATGCGTGGCATTGTTTGCATCTGTAAAAATCTTTAAATCCTGTAATATTGGCAATATCTACCGAAGGGTCATTTGGGCCATCAAAGCCCGGGGTCAGCGTAAAATCATTATAAAGCATACTGCCAACGATAACATCGGCTGCATCGTACGCAATTTGATTTTCATTTTCCTGGACAATATCTACAAATTCACGATCATCATGGGTACAGCTTTGGGCACCCATAAGTAGAAGTCCTACTATTAAAAAGGCGATTGGTTTTCCTGTTGTTTTCATATATACTTGTATTTAAGTTTTGTTTCATGTGTACCAAAAGGGTACTGTTTTATAGCTGCAAGTTCCGATCAAATTAGGTTGTACTTCATGATATAAGTCATATAGCCTATTAATAATGAGTATTTTAGTATTGAAATTGTGGCAAATGAAGCCGTCATTGCATTCAGAGAATGTCGTTAATACTTGTAATAGATAGAATGTATTAGTTTTTTGAAGTGGCGACGAGATTCTTGCCTTTTTGGAATAGCACTGTCCTATTAGTGTGATTAAAAAACGGATGACTATTGTAGTTACGTCACTGGAAACACATCAGAAACAGGGATTTCCTATGGTTGTATTTTTTTATGAAGGTATGAAAAAGTGTACCCTTAGGTCTTATTACAAGGAGCTTGAGATAAAGATTAAATCAATAACATCATAGTTTTTTAACGGGTCTTGAGCGGTTATAATGGTAGTATTGTTTTGATGATATAGTATCACTTAAGAACAACGGTATTACTGTAAAGGATATTTTATGCGTTCTCTATTTGGCAATTGCAGCCAAAGTGTACTATCATGGCATTCTATAAGGAAAATCAAATGCTAAACCACGAGCGCACACGTTCTTTTTCTATACGACAATGCCAGATTAAGCCATAAAAAACCCAACGGAATTTTGAAATACGGTATATAGACCGCTTCCGTTCCAAATAGGTTATTGAAGTAAAGGAGTTTTGAAATGGGAAAATAATCAAAGGTTTCGGCTTAGGAAATATATTCCTTTTCTAAAAAATAGCTTACAATGGCCTCTTTCATCAACACGGATTGTTCTCCGGCTTTAAGCGGTGGCAAGGCTTCTTTTATGGTGTAGTGCGGCCAGCCTTCATCGTCAAAATAATGAAATTCATAATACCCATAAGGTTCCAGCAAGCGACAAATAGCAATATGCATCAGGTTAATCTTCTCATCCTTTTTGTACGTTCTGTGGTATTGTCCTAATTCTTGCACCCCTACCAAATAAATTATCGCATCCAAATCTAATGGATCCCCGTCTGAAAACTGAGCAGATAATTTCGCTATCAATTCTTTCCAACGCTCTTTTAAAAGTACATCTCTAGACATGGTTCAAATTTAAGTGTTGTGTGTTGCGTTTTAAAAAACCCGTCGGGTTTCTAAAAAACCAAAGGTACAAATCAAAGTACTATATTTGTGAAAATACACCACCATGAATGTCGTAGATATCATCATAGGGCTTCTCTTGTTATATGGTCTTTTTAAAGGTCTAAGTAATGGACTTTTTGTAGAAATTGCATCTCTTGTTGCCTTGATCGCCGGACTTTATGGCGCCATTCATTTCTCGTACATTACCGGTGATTACCTTTCCAATACAATGCAGTGGGATTATGCCTATATGAATCTTTCAGCCTTTATCATCACCTTTATCCTTATTGTCATTGTCGTTTCACTGGCTGGAAAGCTCCTGACAAAAATTGCCGATTTCGCCATGCTGGGTCTTTTAAATAAAATTGCAGGAAGCCTGTTTGGTATTCTAAAAGTTGCGGTACTCCTAGGCGCAGTCTTAATTTTTATGGAGCGAAGCAACAGAAGGTTGGATTTTGTACCTCAGGAAACGCTGCAAGCCTCCAAACTCTATAAACCCATTAAAGCCATTGGGGCATTGGTATTTAGTAAGGTGTTACGAGGAGATTTTGAAGAAAGGGAGCAAGAATAGTTTGTCTTTTTTATTTAGTGAAGCCGAAGATGTTTTGTATATCTCTTATACCTACTACTTACTTCCACCATCCATTTCGTTTTCTAATGTACATAATTTGCCCTGTATGGTACGCCGTATGCGCTGTCATGTTTGCAATCTCGGTACTCCAATCCAATAGCTTTTGATTGGATGCTTTTTGTGTCAGTTGTTCCCACTCGTTTTGAATACTATCTAATTTTTCGACCGCACTTATCCATTCTTTTGTACTGTTCATTGCAAAAGTTTCTTTGTTATCAATAGTAACCTCTGTCGTTTTTTCTCCTTTAAATGCTTTTAAATTCATCTCGTTCCAAAAAACCAAATGAGATACCAATTCCCCAATAGAATGATTTTCTGCACTGTCTTTCCAGTTCGCTTGGTCAAAAGTAAGCCCTTCAATCGCAATTTTAGTAGGTACAAACCAATCTTGATTTGTATGGGTATTTTTTAATTGTTGCACAAGTATGGATTTCACATTTGTGATTTGTGCGTCATTTTTGTCCGAACAACTTAAAGCAGCTAATCCAATACCAACCAATAGTACGATTCGTTTCATTGTTTATACATTTGCACACCTTAAAAAACGTAAAACTGAATACTCAGTACTTATTGCCTCACCTCAACCCATTGTCCACCTGTACGAACAATATAATCATTGTCATACATCGCCTCCGCTTGAATGCCGGGTAAATAATAGCGACCCAAATAGGATGCATTCAGCAAGATGCGTAAGGTTTTCGACTCATTCTTTTTCAAATCAAAATAGAAATTGGCGCGATCGTCTCGCACATCGGTATAGGTAACGTCGTTCTGGGCATATTCACCAAAATCGGTAAAACGGGTGTTTACAATTTCCCAGCCACTAGGAAAAATCTGCTGTAAGGCAATATCCTTACTGTCATTTCCGGTGGTGTTGGTCAGCGTTACTTCGGCTACAAAGTCAGTGCCTTGAGCTAGATTTGTTATATCCATGGTGGAGCCATCACGCCCTTTATAGCGTATATGAGCAGATAAATTGCGTTGCACCTCTTTTTCTGAGCCCACAGGCAAAATACCGCTGTTAATGATGCTCACGTATACCGTATTGGCCTCTTCATTTTTAACTTGAAGGGTATTACTTCCATTTTTGATGGCGAGCGCTTGGTTTGCAAGCGTTTTTTCGGTACTTACCAATTCGGTTTTTCCATTTAGGGTAATGCTTGCCTTGATACCTTTACCTCCAATCATTTCTGCAAATTTGGCCATGGCCAACAAGCTATACGAGGTAGTTTGTGTACTCATCCATTCGCTGGATGCCAGTTGTTGTGCGACGGTCTTCGCTATTTCCTGAGCTTTGGATTTATCCTGTAACAAGACATAGGTTTCCAGCGCCATTGCCCTGTTTCGATCTTCCGACCCGTAGGTTTGGTAGTCCGCCTTCTGACTTTTAAAATTTAAAGAACTACTATTTAGCAGCTGTTGTGCCGCAGAAGGCTGCCCTACCAAGGCGTAGGTAGCTGCCAATCGGAATTTGGCTTCGTTAGAAATATTTGTTGTTTCCCGTAAACGATTCATCGAGGCCATATCTGCGTTGCCGGAAAGAGCTAGGGTATACAAGCGATAGGCTTGTGCCAAGTCCGAATTTTCGCTTCCTGCACGCCATTGTTTGGCATTATTTTGCTGAAAACGTATCCACCCCGATTTAAAACCAATTGGCAACACGTACCCCTGCTTTTCTGCTTCCAATAAAAAATGACCAGCAAAAGAGGTGCCCCAATCATTCGCCCAATTTTCGCCCTGCCAATAAGAGAATCCCCCATTGGGCAATTGATGACTTCCTATCCTACGTACCGCATTTTGAATATGTTGTTGAATTTCTGCTTTCTTATTAGAAGGAACATCAAAAATACGTGTAAGAAATAATTGTGGGAAAGCCGCTGCTGTGGTCTGTTCCACACACCCATGCGGATATTGAATGAGATATTGCATTCTTCCATTAAAATTCATTGGGGGTAGGGTAGACAATTCTATCTGTGCCATATTGCTGCCGGCAATGCCAAAGGGTTCCAGATTTAGGGTCTTACTCCCATTTGGTTCCAAAACAAGATCCTGAATTGTAGTGGTTACCGGGTTGGGATTGAAGATGTCTATCGGTATGTCAAAAGAGGCCGTTTCCCCATTGCCTTTGGCTTCCACTATAACGTTGCCAATTCCTTCAAAATCGGCCACTTCCAAATTAAAATACACCATTTTTTCATCTGGTTCAGAAAACGTAATATGTTGCGTAGCAGCACTACTTATTTTAAAGGCGTTATCTGGCTTTAGGGTGATGCTCACATTTTTTACGTTGTCCTCCATTGCAAAAACCGTTACAGGAAGCGTTACTTTTTCACCGGGGGTAATTTTTCGCGGAAGGGAAGCCAACACCATTAGGGGTTTGCGCACCGGGGTAGTATTTTCTGCCATCCCATAAGCGTCGTTTTGTGGATCTCCGGCAATAACCATGGTGCGCACGGCTCCTACATATTTAGGAATTTCTATTTTATGCGATTTGGTTTCTCCGGATTTTAAGCTAAAAGGCCCCAGTACCACTACCATAGGTTCAAAACGGTTAGCCTTTTTGTTTTTGGCTCCTGCCAAATCATCATCGCCACCAATGGCAAATACTTGGTTTATGCGTCCGCCAAAAGCCCCTATAACATCGTCATAAACATCCCAGGTTTTAACACCTAAGGCTTCTCTGGCAAAGAAAGCATCCCAAGGATTAGGAGTTTTGAATCGCGTAAGATCTAAAAGTCCTTCATCTACTATGGCTATGCTATAGGTCATAGGTTTGCCCTTTTTCTCTTTTATCTTGACAGTGATAGATTCTTGTGGTCGCAGCACCTTGGGCATCTCAATTTCGGGCTGAAGTTTTGTTGCAGGGTTTTCCACTAAAAGGGGCACCATACCATACAAGCGAACAGGAGAATCATTTAAAGTAGAGGCATGTGGTTGCAGCAAAGATAGGGTGAGGTATACGTTCGGTGTATAGGTTTCCTTAATGGGTAATGTAAAGATAGTTTCTCCCATTGTGGTTTCTACCCAAAGGGATTCTAAAACTTCACTACCATTCTCAAGCGTTACCAATGCCCTGCCACCTTCAGAACTTGGAAAGGTAACCGTTGCGGTTTCGCCTACAGTATAGGTTTCCTTATCTGTTGAAAAAACTAACATCGTAGCCGCCGATGGATCATTTTTTTGCGATTTTCCGGCCCAGCCCGGCCAATCGAAATACACATCTTTTCCGGTAGCGTGCCCCCCATTAGGATCTTCTACAGAAACCAAATACCTGCCCCAGTCGGGGTACTTTAACTCGAATGTAAAGGAACCTTTTCCTTCGGTGTTGGTGTTTATAGTTTCTTCGTATACCTTTTCTCGGTAATTACTGCTGCTGTAGGTCGAAAGGTTGTCTGCAGAAGTTTCCCACCACCACCTCCAATGTATCTTGTGAACCACTACCTTAAGATTTGCCGTGGCTTTTGGGTTTCCTTTGTCATCTACGGTGGCTACTTCAAATTTATGTTTTACATCGGTTAACAACATCCCTCTTGCGGCATCGCCTTTGGGCACATTGATCCCCACATAGGTTGTATAAGGCGAATACGTTTTGGTAAAGACATCCGTACTAAAATCACCGCCATTTTCGTACACTTTTGCTACAAAGGCGGTAGTGAGCATTCCGGGGGCTTTAGTGTTCAGCTGCGGATTTATACGAAAAGTGGTTTTACCCTCTTCATTTACCCTCCCATTGAAAACGATTTGGTCTTCTATTGAAACTAGCCGCGTAGGATCATCAAAAACATAATTTGGAAAGGTTTTAAATGTGGTGTTTTTTGGGCTGAATTTAGCGGTTACGTCTGCCTTTAAATTTTTTGCCACGGCGCCGTGCAACCATTTTACTTCCATTTCGGCTTTTATGGGATTGAAACCCGATAAAATTTCATCTTCGAAGCGGGTATTAATCTTAAGTCGGTTGGGCTTTATCGTTTCAATTTTTATCGTTTTTGTAAAGGATGCGCCGCCAACCGAAACTTTTGCCATCCAATTGCCCGTGGGGGCATTTTCATCGGTTTTGAGCTTAAAATCGTAGAAATTGTTGCTTCCGGTAGTTTTTATCTCTCGATGGATTATTTTGTTGTAAGGATCTAGTAGTTCTAATTTTACCGGATGATTTTCGGGCAAGGTATGGGCATTGTCATTTAATACGAAAAACAAATGAAGCATATCTCCGGGACGCCAAACCCCCCGCTCACCATAGAGATATCCCTTAATTCCCTTTTGCAGTTGTACCCCGGAAACGTTGAATTTGCTAACCGACAAAACATTGCCATCGTTTAAGCGCACATAGGTGTTTTGGCCGTTATAATCTGCAACTGCAAAATAGGCCGGATCTTCGGACGAAAAGCTAGCTGTACCACTCGCTGAGGTAACGGTACTTCCCAGCTCTTGCTGTTGAAAATTGTAAAAGCTCACCTTGGCTCCAGCAATTGGTAGTGTGCTTACAATATCGTTAATAGCTACAAAGTAGGTGTTGCGTAGTCCTTTTTTAATGATGACCCCAAGATTGGAGGCTAGTACATTAATGGCCACTTTAGTATCTAAGTAATATGAGGTATGGCAGGGATTTTCGCGTTCGGTCCAGTCGTAATTGTAGTAGTCAACATAGTCGTAATACCCTTCTACACCATCCCATGCACTGCTTTCCTGATCGGTATCATAGTGTTCGTTGGCGTCAATGGCTTCTGTAAAATTGGTACTTTCACATTGGTAAAGGCTATAGGTTGGTTTGTAACTAAGTTCTACCCGGTACATAGCACCGACTTCCGGACTTATCAGGGTTTTAAGATCTAAGGCATGAGCCGTCCATTTTCTATTATAGGGCGCTCCTGCATGTACAAATTCAATCTTTTTCGTAGCAATGGGTCGAGCCACACTTCTGAGATCATAGTCCCCATCTAAATTATTTTGCTGTAAAAATTGAAGAACATTATTCTTGTAAATTTTGTAGACCGCCACATCTACGGCTTTTAAATTCACGGTTTCAAAATTAATTTTCAAATTTTCTGAAGACGGAAGAATGGTTCCATTAGAAAGAAGGCGTACTTCTGGTTTTGGATCTTCAAAAGCGATACGCTCTGTAAATGACGCTTTTAATTTACGACCATCGGCACTTTCAATGCCTTGAAACACTTCAATAGTCCGCACTCCGGAGACCTCTATGGAAGGATACATTTTTAGGGTATTGCCATCTACTGAAAATTTTGGTGCGTTATCGCCTTCTAAAACGACCAATCCCTTTAAATCTTGACCTTTCTTTATGGGATCCGAAAAACTGATGCGTAGCACTTGGTTGTCTGTTGTTTCTGTACGCACATGGAGCACCACAAAATTGTTGATTCCGGGAATTACTATGGCGTTCTGACCTTTGCTATCAATCTTATTTTTTGTTCCGTCCCATAAAATAGTAAGGTTCGTATCTTCAGAATAGCGTTGAATACTATCAATTTTAAATTGAAATTGTGTTCCTTCTTTTACCGATTCATCGAAGCTAAGGGCAACCGATTTTCCATTCTGGTTTGCGGCAACTATGTTTTTAATAGTTGAAAGCGCTACTACATCCGCACTGTATAGTTGCCCTTCTATGTAAGGCATTCCTTGCGCATAGGATTGCAATGGGTTGGTATGGATAGATAATTCTTGTTTTAAGGTCTTCACCCCAAAAGTGAAACTGCGTAATTCCTTTGGCAAGTCTTTTACTATCTGATCTAAGCGTACCGTAATTTTATAGGGTGTATCTTGATCAAAACCTTCGTCCGGAACAAAAGCAAGGGTTCTTTGGTTCAGTGCAACTACCTTGCCTTTGGCGGTGGGGGAAATCTCTAGAAAACTATGGGGCAATTGCATTTCGTTACCCCAAGCTTCAATAGGTTGCTGAAGTACCACCCGAATATCTCCTTTGGCAGAAATAATACCCTGCGACACCTCAGAAATATATTCCTGATACAGATTTAGATTACTAAACGCTTCGTTGTTCGTCTTTGGGTTGCAGGCAGCAAAAAAAATTATAAAAACAAACAGTAGAGGGTATTTAGAGCGCATGGATGGTATGTATAATTGATGTAAATATACCTTTTTTGGATAAAAAAAAGCTCTTTTGGCAGTTCATTAGTTGTACTTTTTAGGCTGTTTTTAGGTCATATACGGCAATTGATCTGATATATGAAACCATTTGTCGAATAAGGAAATTTTAACAAGGCTTGAAGGCACCATATTTTCTAATATTACATGTTGATTTCCCAAAGATCGACCCCATAAGAATCCCCCATTCTTCCGCTTAGCCTACATGCAGTTAAGAACACTGTATGAAAGTTGTAAGGCATATTTTATCTTTAATGATTTTTTTTATGTTTGGTTCCTGTAGCACAGAACCTGTAGAATCTGTTGCGACCCTTACGGCCGTGAGTGCTCCCGATGTGGAAAAGGAATTGTTAGATATCGTTAATATGCATAGAGTGTCCTCCGGAGTTCAAGCATTAACCTTTAGTGCCACGGCTTATGAATACGCTAGTGCGCATACCGATTATATGATTTCTAGAGGCAGTATTAGTCATGATAACTTTAATTCAAGAGCCGAGGACTTAACTGCTGAGGTACATGCATCTGAAGTTTCTGAAAATGTGGCCAAAGATTACGATTCTGCAGTAGAAGCCTTCACCAATTGGATGAACAGTCCCAGTCACCGAAAGGCCATAGAAGGTCAGTTTACGCATACGGCGGTGAGTATAAAGAAAGACGCTGAGGGAAATTTCTATTTTACCCAATTGTTCTATCGATAAATTTTAGGTCTACATTTGTTTTCTTACATTTGAGGGAATCAATGCCATCGCCTTATGGGCTGTATTCTAGGTCATAAGCGTAAGCCAATATCAAAAATTTTTAAGAATGCCGGTACAACCACCCTTTAACCTTATACAGTGGATTAACGAACACAGATCCCTTCTAAAACCTCCGGTAGGCAACAAGAATTTGTACAAAGATGCCGGCGATTATATCGTTATGGTTGTTGCGGGTTCTAATGCGCGTAAAGACTATCACTATAACGAAACCGAAGAGCTGTTTTATCAATTAGAAGGTACTATTGAAATACATATTCAAGACGAGGGTAAAAAGAAAACATTTACGCTAGGCCCCGGTGATATGTACCTGCACCCGGCTAAAATTCCGCATTCTCCCGTACGGCATGAAGGCTCTATAGGGTTGGTTGTAGAACGAAAAAGAGCCGGTATGAACGTAGATGATGGTTTGCTATGGTTTTGCGATCATTGTAACCACAAACTTTACGAGGCTTATTTTACATTAAACGATATTGAGAAGGATTTTTTAGACCATTTTAAGACCTTTTACAGTTCTGAAAATTTAAGAACATGCGACAATTGCGGTACCGTAATGCCCACAGATGAACGATTTATTGCCAAGGAGTAAGAAGGTCTCCAAGCACAAGATTACATAAATTAAGAACATAGTATATGGAAGTTGTGGTGGCTTTTTTAGTAGGGTTTGTGGCATTGCTACATCTCTATTTTCTTTGGTTGGAAATGTTTGCTTGGACGACTAGGGGACCTAAGGTTTTTAAAAAATTTCCGCCAGAATTGTTTGTGCCCACACGAAAACTGGCTGCAAATCAGGGCCTATACAATGGATTTTTAGCAGGTGGGCTACTTTGGACTTTGTTCATAGAAGACCCTATTTGGAAAACCAATATTTCGCTTTTCTTTTTAGGATGTGTAGCTATTGCCGGTATCTATGGGGCGCTTACAGCCGACAAAAAAATTTTCTTTGTGCAGGCATTGCCGGCGTTACTGGCCATTGGTTTGATTTTTTAAATCCAAAATACTGTTTTTTTGTACTTTGTTGGCGAACCAGTTTAATCCCGAGTTAGGGATCACTTGAGACACCCATTTTGGATTAATCGAACTCAGGGTATAGGCAGATATATGAAATGGGTAGCGCACAAAAAAAAGCCCAGTTCTAAAACTGGGCTTTCCTAAATAACCAACCAAACTTTAAATTATGAAAAACCAATACTTAAAGTTGTAAGGGAACCACCCCTTACTGGGAACAAATATACCACGGTTTTCAGGATCTTTTTTTCATTTTAACGTACTTTAACTATACTCTTAACAGTAATTTAGGGGTCGGCTCCGAATTAATACATCCTTAAGAAAATCAAGCATTATAAGGTTCCTCGAGCCAATTGTTCGCGCTCTATAGCTTCAAAAAGCGCCTTGAAATTGCCCTTTCCAAACGATTTGGCGCCCTTTCTTTGGATAATTTCTATAAACATAGTAGGCCTATCTAAAACCGGTTTTGTAAATATTTGTAACAAATATCCTTCCTCGTCCCTATCCACCAAAATTCCAAGATTTTTTAAAGGGGTTAATTCCTCATCTATTTCGCCAACTCTTTCTAATACATTATCGTAATAACTGGCGGGTACGGTCAAAAAATCTACACCTCTGTTTTTTAAAGCGGTTACCGTTTCAATAATATTATCGGTCGCCAAGGCCATGTGTTGTACACCTGCACCGTTATAAAATTCGATATATTCCTCGATTTGGGATTTTCGTTTGCCTTTTGCAGGCTCATTTATCGGAAATTTAATGCGCCCATTTCCATTACTCATTACCTTGCTCATCAAGGCAGTATAGTCGGTAGAAATGTCTTTATCATCAAAGGAAACGATTTGGGCAAATCCCATGACTTTGGCATAAAAGGTACACCACTTATTCATTTCATTCCAACCCACATTCCCTACGATATGGTCTATGAATTTTAAACCTACCGATTCGGGTTGATAAAAAGGTTGCCACGGCCGATACCCGGGCAAAAAAACGCCTTTATAATTATGACGTTCTACAAAGAGATGCACGGTTTCTCCGTAGGTATGTATCCCTGAAATAACAACTTCTCCGTCATCGTCTTTACGTATTTGGGGTTCCAAATATCCTTGGGCGCCTCTTTTTGTAGTCTCCTTGTAACTTTTAGAGGCATCGTCTACCCAGAGTGCAATAGCTTTTACACCATCTCCGTGTGCCTCTATATGTGCATTGATAGCACCCCCTGCCTTAAGTGGTGATGTAAGTACCAGCCTAATTTTACCTTGTTGGAGCACGTAGGAGACTTTGTCCTGAAGGCCCGTTTCTAAACCGGCATAAGCCACTGCTTGAAAACCCCAAGCCGCCATATAATAATAGGCAGCTTGTTTTGCATTACCCACATAGAGTTCTACATAATCGGTGCCCAATAACGGCAAAAAGTCCTCGGCAGATCTATTCTCCTTGGGCAAGCGTAATGACGTTTTATCTAATGCGTCCATAACAACGTGTTTATCGTAAACCTGAAAATATACCTTCTATCCTTAAAGAATGGCAATACCTGCTACCCCTAATGAGTTTGTTCCTTGCATAATCCGAAGTTCACACTGTGTATACAAATATCGTAAAAATAAGTCGCTTTTGGTATTCAATGGGCCTAATACCTTCTTGCTGTGTACAATAGCAACATATTTAGATACCTCGTTTTTCATTTTGACTTGATTTCGTCAATTTTTACACTGCATTAGGGGTAAATCGAAGAAATCTTCATTGCGTCCTTCAGGATCGAGGCAAATAATGAAGCTTTTAGTGTCAAATAAGCACTACATAATCAAAATGCACAACGGGTTTAGATACATTTACTTTATCACATTAAAACCAGTATCCCACACTAAAAAACAGTTCTCCTTTACTTCGTTCCGGAGACCATGAATAATGCACTTGAATGGGACCTAAAAATGATTCCCAACCGTAGCCAATTCCGTAGCCTGAAAAATCAGGCGACGTAAACCACTCACCGGTTCTAAAAATATCATCGGCTACATTGGCAAAGTTCACTGAAAATAGGAGGTGATTTTTAGGAGAAAATTCATAATCTACCCTACTGTAGGCTTTTACATAACTATTCCCCGGAAGTCCCAAAAAATCATACCCAAAAAAGGGAATAAAATTATTGATAAGATCAGTACCAAAACCGCCCAAGACAAAATCGAAGGAAGCAACTTGCGAAACCCCAAGTTTAAAACCGCCTTCTGTTTCCAAATTAAGAAATACATTGCGGCTAAGAGGAAACGCAGCACCCATTCTCGCCTTAGCAATGGCAAATTCTTGAAAATTATTGTTAAAATCTGAGGACAGTAGGTATAGGTGAAAATCGCCATCAAAAAGTAGTCCTTTTGAAGGAAAGTACTTGTCGTCATAGGTGTCTAAAACAAGCCTGCCATAGGTACTTAGATAATTGCTTTTTTCAAATAGGGTTCGCTCCGTTTCTTCACTGTTTAAAGAGGGGTCGTTCGGATCTATTAGTTCTGAAAAAGTTCTTGAACTATACTTTAAAAACTTATGCTCTACCCCTAAAATAAAAGCAAATTCTTCTTTTACTACCGTTTGAAGGTACAATTGATTGGTAAAGTCTACTACCGAAAAATTGATGTTTTTGATGTTATCGTTTCCTAAAAATCCGAAATTGGATCGCAATAACTCAAAATCAACTTCTTTTTCAAAATCGTTGAATCGTGAATTTACACCAAAACTCCAATACAAACCCTTATCGACATAATACTGAAAATCATACCTTAAATTATCGCCTATCATAAAATCTATTGATCCTACGTCGTCCTTTACAAAGATGTTTTTTTTGGTGAAATTTATCAGGGCAGCACTTTTGTACAAATCGTCGTAATGAGCCCCCAAACGAAGTAATGTTTTTGTGGGATTCTCTTTTAAATCTAACACCAAATCCACGCCTTCTTCGGAAGATATTAATCTGTAGCGTATGGCTTGAAAGTTCCCTGTACCGGACAAATTGCCTATGCCTTGTTCTAATTTTTCGAAGGTGGTTTTCTTGTCTAAATTAAGTCTTATTTTCCCTTTTATATATCCTCTGGAATAGTTGCTGTTTCCTTTAATAATTAATTGATTAATGGTTAAGGAATCCTGGGTTTTAATGGGTGCGGTTTTGGTAAACACTGCCTTTTGCTGTATGGCTAAGGCATCTAATTCATCAAATTTGCTAATGGCAGCAACTTCCCCTGCCAAAATAATCTCATTGGTTAGGTTAAAACTAATTACAGAATAATTTTCAACGTCTGGTTGAATGTAAATGTCGGTCAATTTAGATTTAAGCTTCATATTTTCGGCCGTTCTAAAATTGTTGATCTGAAGTAAAATCTCAGTGGCCGTATTCAGGGATGTACGGTCACGAAGTTCGTGTTGCACATCGACCCCAATAATTACGTCTGCACCAAGTTTACGTACTTCTTCTACCGGGTAATTATTTACCACTCCTCCATCAATTAATACCCGGTCGTCTATTTCCACCGGCCCAAAGAGCGAAGGTAAGGTGCCGCTGGCCAAAATAGCCTCTGGCAAGTAGCCCTTGTTCAACAAAACAGCCTGCCCTGTTTCTATGTCGGTGGCCATACACAAAAAGGGAATTGGCAAATAGTTGAAATCATCTACATCCCTTACGTGATAGAGCAGTCGCAATAATTCATTATAAATATCCTGACCGCTGGAAAAGGACTGGGGTACCGAGACCTTGAAATTGGTAAACGGTAACGACAAGGCATACCGCTCCGAGTCTTCCTTTTCATAAAATGATTTTGCACCTCTCGGCAGGTTATCTTGTATAAGTTCGGAAAGATTTTTATTGCGAAAAATAGAATCGAGCTCATTGGCCGAATACCCCGCGGCATAAAGGCCGCCAATAATGGCACCCATACTGGTGCCGCCTATATAATCGATCTTTATGCCTTTAGATTCAATTATTTTTAAAGCACCAATATGTGCCAACCCTTTAGCTCCGCCACCACTTAGCACTAGACCCACCTTTACGTCTTTGTCTTGTGTAATAGGGTCTTGCGAAATTCCGAACAATGGAAGTAATGCAACACAAAAGAAAACAATAAATTTCTGCATAGGGTTAGGGTCCACTTTTAACGAAAGTTTTCAAATATTTTTTTAGCTCTTACTATTCCCACGGTCTTTGCGAGATCGTCTATGTTGGCTTCTTTAATGCGTTTTACCGATTTAAAAGTCTTCAATAATTCGGCCGAAGTTTTTGATCCAATGCCGGCTATGGCCTCCAATTCTGAATGAATTGCAGCTTTACTTCTCTTGTTGCGATGAAATGTTATTCCAAAGCGATGGGCTTCATTTCGCAACTGCTGAAGCACTTTAAGGGTTTCCGATTTTTTGTCTAAATATAGCGGGATTGGGTCATTGGGATAATAGATTTCTTCAAGTCGTTTGGCAATTCCGATAATGGCAATTTTCCCGCGTAAGTTTAATTTTTCAAGACTTTTTAAGGCCGATGACAGTTGCCCTTTCCCGCCGTCTACTACAATAAGTTGGGGCAACGCTTCATTTTCATTCAGCAAGCGCGCATAGCGTCTGTAGACCACTTCCTCCATCGAGGCAAAATCGTCTGGTCCTTCTACGGTTTTTATGTTATAATGGCGATACTCCTTCTTAGAAGGTTTGCTGTCTTTAAAAACGACACAGGCTGCCACGGGATGTGTGCCTTGTATATTGGAATTGTCAAAACATTCAATGTGGGTGGGTATTTCCGAAAGCCGCAAATCTTTTTTCATCTGCAACAATATTCTGTTATTGTGTCTTTCCGGATCGGTTATTTTGATTTGGTTGAGTTGTTCTTGGCGGTAGTATTTGGCATTGCGCTCCGAAAGCTCCACTAATTTCCGTTTATCCCCTAACTTAGGCACGGTAAGTTTTAATCCTTCTTCGAGGGTAAGTTCAAAGGGCGCATAAACTTCGTTCGATTGCGACTTAAATCGCTGCCTTATTTCTACAATGGCAAGCTGCAAAAGATCCTTGTTGGACTCATTCAATTTTTTCTTAATTTCTATGGTATGGCCGCAAACGATAGCACCATGCGAAATCTGCAAAAAATTAACATAGGCATAGGTTTCATCAGAAAGTATTGAAAAAACATCGACATTGGTAATTTTGGGGTGTACAACCATTGATTTCGCCTGATAGTTTTCCAGTATTTCTAATTTTTCTTTAATTAATTGCGCTTCTTCAAAACGAAGGGCGTTGGCAAGCAATTTCATTTGATTTTTAAAATAGTGTATCGCCAATTTAAAATTGCCTTTTATGATCTCTCTAATCTCGGCAATATGCGCCATATATTCCTCGGCCCCTTGA
This sequence comes from Aurantibrevibacter litoralis, assembly GCF_034651555.1. Lineage (NCBI taxonomy): Bacteria > Pseudomonadati > Bacteroidota > Flavobacteriia > Flavobacteriales > Flavobacteriaceae > Aurantibrevibacter > Aurantibrevibacter litoralis. Next base: position 100,091 of record NZ_JAYEEQ010000011.1, read on the forward strand.
TGATCGGCGCAAGGCCCTTTACAGTTCTTTAAATGGTATTCTAAACACACATTGTATTTACCAGATTTAATTTTATCGGACGATAGGTCATAATTGCAAGTTCTAAGAGCATATACACTTTTTATGAGCTCTAATAGTGTCCAAACAGTTTTCATATTGGTATAGGGGCCATAATATTCGGAGCCGTCTTTTATAAAGCGACGGGTTGGGAAAATTCTGGGAAAAGGTTCATTCTTTATACAAATCCACGGATACGACTTATCATCCTTTAACAATACATTGTATCTTGGTTGATGCTTTTTTATGAGATTATTCTCTAAAAGCAGTGCATCCGATTCGGTAGCCACCACGATGTGTTCAATATGCTTTATTTTTTTTACAAGTACCCTAGTTTTCCCATTTTCGTGGTTCTTTGAAAAATAAGAAGATACTCTTTTCTTTATGTTTTTGGCCTTCCCTACGTATAACAGTTTTTTAGTTTGGTCATAAAACTGATATACCCCAGGTTGCGATGGTAAACCACGTAATTGAATTTCAATGGGCACTTCTGACATTACTGAGGGGTCTAATTTTATGTGATTTAATTTCAATGTTAAATTACATCGTTTTGGTTAAAGCTACCCAAAAATTAGAATTCTTTTAGGTCTTAAAAATGAATTTTTTTATAATTTCTAACTTGTTAATAGGTACAAACTGTGTCTAAACTATTTGTTAACCGGTTGTCTGTTGTCGTATAAGTCGTAACATAATGCCCCGAAAAACAATTTTTTGATAAAAAAACGTATTAAAATTTAAACTTTGTTATAATCTAAGGCTTTGTATACCTTTTTCCTAGATACCAGATTTCATCAATAATTTAGGTGTAATAAATTCATTATCAATATTTTATATGTAAAACATGCTTCTGAAAACAATTTTTAGTGCGGGCATAAATGTTAATTTTTAACTAAAAATGCGTATTTCACCGATAAAATGCATCCATTCATAGAAAATATGAACAAAATATTTTTTATATTTAAAAAATCAAAAATAACTGTTGGCATGGAAAATTATATCATCACTTTAGGAACCTATTTAATATTGATGTTATTCTTTAAGATATACTATGCCGTAGCTTCTAAGGAATAAGTTGATAAAGAAATCCTCTTCATCAAAAATAAGGAATCCTAGTTAATGTTAAAACAAGCATTACGCACCAAATACAAAGCCCTTAGAAATAACCTTTCATCCGAACAAGTACAAGCATTAAGCCTTACGATTTCTAATAAACTTCTAGAAATTCCGATTTGGTCCTACAGCTATTACCATATATTTTTATCTGCCACTACAAAAAATGAAATCGACACTTCTTTTATCTTGTCTATACTGCAGGGTAAGGACAAAAATGTGGTTGTCCCCAAAGTGGCTACCGACCATTCCTTTCTAAATTACTTGCTTACAGATACCATCCTATTTAAAGAAAACCAATGGGGTATTCCAGAGCCTATTGAGGGTATTGAGGTGCCAACGCAGCACATTGAAGTTGTTTTTTTGCCATTGTTAGCTTTTGATATTTACGGTAACCGCGTTGGTTATGGTAAAGGATATTACGATAATTTTTTGCAGCAATGCAACCCCTCTGTATTAAAAATAGGCCTTTCATTCTTTGCAGCAGAACCCTTAATTAGTGATCTAAGGGGAGGGGATATTCCTTTGGATTACGGTGTTACTCCAGACAAAATCTATACATTTTGATCCTGATCATTTTGTTGCTCTTGTTCTTCTGTATCCATTTCCTGTTCGGCTATTTGCTTTTTACCCAAAGCGCTTTTGTTAAATACAATTAAAATACCCACTCCGGTACTAATCGCCGTATCTGCTATATTAAAAATGGGCTCAAAAAAGCGAAATTGGTTGCCTCCCACATAGGGAACCCAAGCCGGCCAGGTGGTGTCTATTAGTGGAAAGTACAACATATCTACCACTTTGCCGTAGAACAATTTACCATAAGGCTCCGAAGAGAATAATGTAGCCACCTGATTATAACTATCGTTAAAAATAATACCGTAAAAAACAGAATCTATTATGTTGCCTAATGCGCCTGCAAAAATTAGGGAAACAGCTACAATTAACGTTTTTGAAGCTTCCTTTTTAATGGTATCATAAAGCCAATACCCTATCCCGAAAATAGCAAATAGCCTAAAAATGGTTAACACCAGTTTTCCAACCGCATCAGACACGGGAAGGATATCACTTAGTTTTGTTCCCCATGCGGCGCCTTCATTCTCTATAAAAAGAATTTTGAACCAACTGAAAACTTCTACCGAATCCTGATATTCAAAATGGGTTTTTATGTATATTTTACTAATTTGATCAACCGCTAATATCGCCAAAATAAGCAGTAACGACTTCTTTAAATTCATTTTAAAAAATATAATTTGGGCAAAAATAAGGATATTATTCGGTTTTGTTAAGGTAGATGTTTCCGGTTACAGTGCTAAGGTGATACGAATATTTACCCGATGTATGTGCTTCGCCGAACACGGCTCCATATTTACTGAATGCCTCTATGGTTGCATAAGCCCCTTTTGTTGTAATAACTCCGGATTGGGTTTGTACCACTACCGGCGCCTGAACATGGTATAACGTACAGTTTCCATCATTGAGTACCACTTTTAAATGACTGTATACGCCTGTAATACTTACATTGGCTTCGGAACCATATAGATAGAACCTTTTACCTTGTGGCACTTCAATTTTTAAGGCTACCGAGAGCACTTTGTGCGCACTTAGTTTATCATTTGGCATTTCAAAATTGGGCTGAAATTCGACACTCACCACCGAAGTGCCTCCGTTCTTGGTTATTTGTACTAGCTGTTCACCACTATATTCACCGTCAATGAAGGCTTCTATGTTCATTTCCTTAGTCTCCCTTGTAGCCAATTGTACCTGATACACGTTCGCAGCATTAAGGTGTATGCTGGTGGTTTCGGGATCTATAAGAGTTTTATGTGTAATTTTTTGCCCGTATGAAACTAGGTATGTGACCCACAAAAAGCACCCCAGAACAACATTGCATTGCATGCTACCGCGAAAGAATATAACGCCCTTGTCGTTACTGCAATTCCTTGTTGTTCTGGTATTGTTTGTAGTCATACGGGCTATAAAAAAGGTCTGTTGGTTTATAGTTCCAACAGACCCGAAAGACACGGTTGGTACCGCAATTATTTTTGCATATTCTTGGCCTCGATACTCAAGGTAGCATGAGGCACCAGTTTTAAGCGCTCCTTATTGATAAGTTTCCCGGTTACCCTACAAATGCCATACGTTTTATTCTCTATACGCATAAGTGCACTTTTTAAATCCCTGATAAATTTTTCTTGACGAATAGCCAATTGGGTATTAGCCTCTTTACTCATGGTTTCAGAACCTTCTTCAAAAGCCTTAAACGTAGGCGAAGTGTCGTCGGTGCCATTATTACCATCGTTCATATACGAACTTCTCAAGAGTTCCAAATGATTTTTTGCCTTCTCTATTTTATCTTCGATGAGTGCTTTAAATTCTTCTAGATCCTTATCGGAGTACCTTATTTTTAAATCCTCGGCCATAATTTTAGTGTTTTTGTATCCATAATTTTGTATTGATGCTGTCAAAGACTATGTCGTTGCCCTGCTCTAAAGCTTCTTCAAAACTGAGATCAGCAGTCAATGTTTCCGTTTTAATGTACTCTAAATTACTTTGTACTGCGGCTTCTACCATGCCGTCTTTTAAAATTTTAATGTCAATTTTATCGGTAACCTCAAAGCCGGAATCCTTTCTTAGATTTTGTATCCTATTTACCAATTCTCTTGCAATTCCTTCCTTTACAAGATCATCATTTAGGGTAATATCTAGGGCAACCGTCAGCGAACCTGAACTGGCCACCAGCCACCCTTCGATGTCTTGCGACATGATTTCCACATCTTGTAACTGTAAGATAATACTTTTATTTTCTAATTGTAACGAAATTTCGCCCTGTTGTTCTATTTTCTTGATGTCTTCTTGCCCAAACGCCTCAATGGCCTTTGCGACTCGTTTCATATCCTGTCCAAATCGAGGGCCTAAAACCCTATAATTTGGTTTTATTTGTTTTACCAAAATTCCGGAGGCGTCGTTTAGGAGTTCTACTTCCTTTACATTTACTTCGGACTTTATTAAATCTGTTACAGCCTCCAACTCCTTTCGCTGCTCCTCGTCTAAGACGGGTATTATAATTTTCTGCAAGGGTTGCCGCACTTTTATCTTTTCCTTTTGACGAATAGACAGCACTAAAGAAGAAATTAGTTGCGCCTTTTCCATTTTACTTTGCAAAGGTTTATTTACAAAAGTACTGTCATATTCCGGAAAATCAGACAAATGTACACTTTCAAATAATTCTTTATTGGTGTGGCTTGTTAAATCTTTGTAAAGCCGATCCATATAAAACGGAGCCACCGGAGCCGATAGTTTAGCTACGGTACTTAAACAGGTGTATAAGGTTTGATAGGCGGCCAATTTATCTTTCTGATAGTCTCCTTTCCAGAATCTTCTTCGGCTTAAACGCACGTACCAATTGCTGAGATTTTCTTGTACAAACTCGGAAATCGCTCTTGTGGCCTTGGTAGGCTCATAATCGGCATAGGCCTCGTCTACACGGGCAATAAGGCTATGCAATTCGGAAAGTATCCATTGATCCAGTTCGGGGCGTTCCGCAAGGGGGATGTCTGCCTCCCGGTACGCAAACCCATCAATATTGGTGTATAAGGCAAAAAAGGAATACGTATTGTATAAAGTGCCAAAAAACTTGCGCTTTACTTCTTGAATACCTTCGTCATCAAATTTAAGATTATCCCAAGGGTTGGCATTGGAAATCATGTACCAACGCGTGGCATCGGGGCCATGCTGGGCAATGGTCTCAAAAGGATCTACGGCATTGCCCAAGCGCTTGGACATTTTTTTCCCTTCTTTGTCTAGTACTAAGCCGTTAGATACAACGTTTTTATAAGCTACCGAATCGAAAACGATCGTTGCGATGGCATGTAAGGTATAAAACCAGCCTCGTGTTTGGTCTACACCTTCGGCTATAAAGTGTGCCGGAAACGTTGTTCCATTATCTATCAATTCTTTGTTTTCAAAGGGGTAGTGCCATTGGGCATAGGGCATGGCACCGCTGTCAAACCAAACATCGATTAAATCGGCTTCTCTGGTCATCATTTTTCCCGAAGGCGAAACTAGAACTATTTGGTCTACGATATTTTTATGTAGATCTATGGTTTCATAGTTCGCTTCGCTCATATCGCCCACTACAAAATCTTTAAATATATCGCTTGAAAGCATTCCGGCCGCTATCGATTTTTCTATCGCTGCCTTTAATTCGGCTACCGAGCCAATTATGATCTCTTCTTTGCCATCGGCAGTCCGCCAAATGGGCAAGGGAATGCCCCAATACCGAGAGCGAGAAAGATTCCAATCGTTCGCATTTGCCAACCAATTGCCAAAACGCCCTTCTCCGGTAGCTTTGGGTTTCCAGTTAATGGTCTGATTCAAGGCAAACATCCGATCTTTAATATCGGTAACTTTTATAAACCACGAGTCTAAAGGATAATATAAAATAGGTTTGTCTGTACGCCAGCAATTGGGGTAACTGTGGACATACTTTTCTACCTTAAACGCCTTGTTTTCCTCCTTTAGGTTGATGGCGATTTCTACATCGACCGATTTCTCGGGAGCCTCACCTTCCTCGTAGTATTCATTCTTAACATATTTTCCGCCCAATTCGTTAAGTTCGGGGCGAAATTTTCCTTGAAGATCTACCAAAGGCACGGGATTGGCATGTTCATCTAACACTAACATTGGAGGCACTTCCGGAATGGCTTGTTTGGCCACAAAAGCATCATCTGCACCAAAGGTGGGCGCTGTGTGTACTATTCCGGTACCATCTTCTGTAGTTACAAAATCGCCAGCAATAATCCGAAAGGCATTTTCAGGATTTTGATAGGGCAATGCGTACTTCAGTAGTTGCTCGTATCGGGCACCTATCAATTCTTTGCCAAGATACGCATTCAACAGAACAAATGGTATTTTCTTATCACCAGCTTGGTAGTGGGCCAACGCAGCCTCATTTTCTACCGCAACAAATTTTCCATCCAGCACTTTCGCAACCAAATCTTTGGCCAGAATAACGGTAACCGGCTCAAAAGTATATTGGTTATACGTTTTTACTGCCACATAATCTATCTTTAACCCTACCGTAAGGGCCGTATTGCTGGGCAAAGTCCATGGAGTAGTTGTCCAGGCTAAGAAATAAATATCGCCTTCTAATGCCGCTAACGCTGTGGGCAGGCTTGCCTTTATGGCCTTAAACTGAGCCACAACGGTAGTGTCGGTGGTGTCTTGGTAGGTACCCGGTTGGTTTAGCTCATGCGAACTTAGACCAGTACCGGCCTTTGGTGAATAGGGCTGTATGGTATAGCCCTTGTACATAAGACCTTTGTTGTAAATCTGTTTTAGTAGCCACCAAACAGATTCCATATATTTTGATTTATAGGTGATATACGGATTCTCCATATCAACCCAATAGCCTACTTTTTCCGTCATTGCGTTCCATACATCGGTGTAGCGCATCACTGCCTTTTTGCAAGCTTCGTTATATTCGGCCACCGAAATTTTGGTGCCAATATCTTCTTTGGTAATCCCTAATTCCTTTTCTACGCCAAGTTCTATGGGTAAGCCATGCGTATCCCATCCGGCTTTTCGTTTTACCTGAAGCCCTTTCATGGTTTTATATCTGGGAAAGATATCTTTTATGGTGCGAGCCATTACATGATGAATGCCCGGCATCCCATTGGCAGACGGAGGGCCTTCGTAGAACACATAGCTTTCTTTACCCTCTCTGCTGGATACACTTTTCTCAAAAATATGATTTTCCTTCCAATAGGCAAGAATTTCATCTGCTACCTTGGGCAAATCCAAACCTTTGTATTCCGCAAACTTCATAGTAACCGCTTAATTCCTAATATTAAAGGCTGCAAAATTATAAATTTAGATTGAATTAGCGGTGGGTATTTCTGCCAAATAGAAGGTGGCTCTAAAAGAAGCCTAAAAAAGGACTTGCAACACTACGCTGTCGATGTAAGCATAGCGAAATCCTCATCACATATTTCTTCACAGACAGTAAATAAAATGCTCCTTTAGCGTTACAAAGGATAGTTGTCTGATCCATGAGGTGCTATTGTACCCAATGCGGAGAAACGCCACTAGCATTTCCATCTTTTACTTTACTTTTTTAAAAGCGATAGGCGATACCTAAGATAAGATTAGTCCCCGGAGAAACAATTCCCGAAGAATACGGCCGGTAGCGCTGGCTGGTTAAATTTTCTAGACTAACAGTGCTCCTAAGTGCATTTGAAATTTGATATTGGGATCTGAAGTTTAGGGTATACCAAGAAGGAGAATACGGATTGCCATCGGCGTTTATGGCATAGATATAGGGCTTACTTCGTTCTGATGCCGCCATATTTTCAAATGAAATTTCTCCATTGTAATTCAAAAAAATATCGGCTTTTAATTTTTGATTCTTCCAAATGAGGTGTAGGTCGGCAAAGGTGGGAGCCACATGCCTACCCGGTGAGTCTGTGCCGTCTTCCTCTTCCTCTTCACCTTGTGTAATGGTAATATTAGATGCTACGGAAAGATGCTCCGAAAGAAAAACATCCATACCAAACTCCAAGCCGTACACGTAGGCATTAGCCAGATTTTGAATGGCTTGTACCCGACTTAATTCCCCGTTAAACTGTATTTCGTTTTGGCCATTGAGCTGAAAATCGCGTCGAACCAAGGCATCCACTAAATAGGTATAAAAAACAGTTCCCTTGACTACCACTTTGTCTTTAAAATTTTTACGCACGCCTAACTCTGTAGTATACGCATATTCGGGCTCTAAATTAGGGTTGGGCACCACCACTGCACCTGGCTCAGAATCGAATATTTTTCCCACATCATCAATGTTTGGTGCTCTAAATCCGGTAGCACCATTCCACGTAATCTGAAGATCAGCAGTAGGAAACCAGCTTAGCCCTATACTCCCCGTAAAAGCGCCAGTACTTAAATTGGCGTTGTCAAAAGGCAAAGGGAAAAAGGTCTTGTCAAAAGTGGCATCAATAAAAACATGACTATAGCGCACACCCGACAAAAAAGTGAGGTTGGGTTTGGCTGAATATTCTGTATTGAGATAGGCGGCCATTGTTTGCCATGTGGCACCATCGGGGTAGCGCGAAGCTGCGCCGGATTGCTGCCCTGTAGTTATATTGCGTTGCAGTCCTTCAGAACTCACTTTATTAAAAATATATTCCCCTCCGTAGTAGAATCGGAAATTTCCTGTTCTTTTATTTTCAAAATCGATATTCGTAGAAATCGCATCAACTTTTTCACGGGTTATTAGGCGGTTTGGGTCTTGAAAATTGCGCTCCATCCTGCTTTCTTCAAACCTTTGATAGGCTGTGGTTAGTTTTACCCCATCATAAAAATTCCCTCGGTTCTTTCCCACGATCTGCAAATTTCCCAAGAACCATTTCTGCGGGCCGTAATTCCATTCTGCGGAACGCAGTCCTGTTCCTTCCCTGTCTGGACGGATTAGACGATCATATCTTGAAAAATCGGAAGTTTCCGAATAATGCAGTCCCAAATTATAATTCCAAGCATTATTGGGTTTAAAGGATAGTTTTTGCAGCAGGTTAATTTGATTGTACCCACTAGGTACCTGAACTCTGGGATTCTTGTTTTCGGCCAAAATATCGACTCCGTTTTGGGTAAGTACATAGTTTTTTCTTAGATACTCTTGTGGGCCATGTTTTCCCATCCTTAAGTCCTCAAAATTAGTGTAGGAAATATGACTTAGAAGAGCCCATTTTTTCCATCCAAAATTAAAATCCAAATGCACAGTGTTTTCCGAATTAGCCGACGCAAATCGGTACGTGGAATTTCCGGAGAAAACAAGACTGTCTGTTCTTGAAAATTGAGGTGTTTGCGTATAAAAATTCATTACACCGCCAATGGCATCGCTTCCATAGATTACCGATCCGGGGCCAAAAATAATTTCAGTTTTTTTTATGGTAAAGGGATCTATGGAAATCACATTATGAAGATTTCCTCCTCTAAAGATTGCATTATTCATGCGTACTCCATCTACTGCAATTAGCAATCTATTGGTAGAAAACCCCCTAATCATAGGGCTTCCGCCACCCAATTGGCTCCTTTGAACGAAGACTTTTCCGCTGTTTTGAAGCAAATCTGCTGCTGTTTGGGGGCTTCCAAAGCTTGCGTCACGCGCTTCAATAGTCCCTATTTTTTGAGGAATGTTTTTTCGTTGTTGCTCCCACTTAGAGACAGACAACACTACCTCATTTAACACCTCCGGTTTTAAGGTAAGATATACAATACCTTTACTTCTACTAATCTTGTTGCGGTTGGTTATATACAATTCATAGCCGATATGATTGATAATTATTTCCTCATTACGTTTAAAAATGGAAAGATCTGCCCTTCCAAAACCGTCGGTAAGTACCATTTTGGACCTGTCTTTTACATAAATAGCCGCATCGGAAATGGGCATGCCAGTCTCCGCATCTAACAACAAGCACTGCTGGCTCCATACAAATCCGAAAAAAAGAAAAAAAACACTAAAAAAAATCTTTTGCATCCTAACTGAATACCTCGTTCAAAATAGCCAGCGACTTAGGGTTTCTAAATCCATGAATATGTAACTCATAGTACAGCATTATACTTTTAAGGAGCTCTTGCCTACTGTATTTGGACATTCCTATGGTGTTCATTGTATCAAAATCTGTGCCTAAAAAAAGTTTAAAATGCGTCAAATTATCCCCTTTAATTTGTGTGTACAGTGTAGGGCTATCGGTAAATCTGCCTTCCTCCAAATCAAAGTAAGCACCCGCTATTTCAGAAGTTTCGGGATAAAAGCCCAGAAATTGGGTTAGTCTCAGCAAAAAAACCAAGTGAAAGTTGGCCACTTCCGTATTTAGGTCCAACCATTGAAAAGCGGACTCCATAAATTGGAACAACTCGGGATTGCGTTCTTCTTCCTGAATAGCGTTCCCCAACAGTTCGGCTAAAAAAAGCACAAGGGCATTCTTAGCCAAATTACAGTGTATTGAAACATATGCATACTGTATTTTTGCTTCTTTAATGGTCTCCAAAGTGCCTTTGTTTCTATGTAAGGCAACCAATTCTAATTGCGTAAGTGGTTGGAAATATGCGACCTTTAATTTTCCCTTTTTCGAGGCTAAAATGCCCTTAAGTAAATAGGATTTTAATCCGTCTGAAGCAGTAAATGCTTTTACGATTAAACTGGTATCTCCAAACTTAAGTGACGAAAATACTATGGCTTTGGTAGTAACTTGCATGGTTTAGCTTAGAAACACACAAAGATAGGGTAAAGCCTACTTGACTAGGCTCCAAAAGTTTCAAAAGGAGACGGCACATGCTCTAAAGGAAAAACAATGTTCACCTGTTGTTCATTTTGACTTGATTTCTTCAATTTTTGCCTTCGTCTAAAGGACACACATCGAAGAAACCTTCATTACTTCCTTCAGGTTCGGGGCAACTAATGAAGATTTTAGTATCAAATAAGCACTAAATAATCAAAATTCACAACGGCTAAGTTAAATAATGCCCTGTGCCAACATGGCATCGGCCACCTTCACAAAACCCGCAATATTAGCACCTTTGACATAATTGCAATACCCATCCTTTTCTTTACCATACGTTATGCAAGAATTGTGAATATCTTCCATAATCCCCTTTAATCGTTCATCTACCTCTTCCCTTGTCCAACTAATACGCAAGGAATTTTGGGACATTTCCAAACCCGAAGTGGCTACACCTCCAGCATTTGAAGCTTTGCCCGGCGAGAACAGTATTTTAGCGTGATGAAATTCATGTATGGCTTCTGGAGTAGCCGGCATATTGGCTCCTTCTGCCACACACATACATCCATTTTTAATCAATTGTTTTGCGCCTTCCCCATCTAATTCGTTCTGGGTAGCACAGGGCAGGGCTATATCGCAAGGAATACTCCAAGGTGTTTGGCCTTTGTGGAAGGTTGCCGAGGGATATTTTTTAATATACTCTGAAATTCGACCTCGTTTATTGTTTTTTAGATCCATTACAAAGCTTAGTTTTTTTTCATCAATACCTTCCTTATCGTACACATAGCCTTCAGAATCTGACATTGTAAGTACGTTGGCTCCTAATTGAAGTGCTTTTTCGGCCGCGTATTGGGCAACATTTCCGGATCCTGAAATAACCACCTGTTTTCCTGATAACTCCTGTTTTTTGGTTTCTAGCATGCTTTGCGCAAAATAAACAGTACCGTATCCTGTAGCTTCGGGCCTAATCAATGAACCACCCCAGGACAAGCCTTTTCCGGTAAGCACCCCGGTAAATTCATTTCGTATTTTTTTATACATCCCAAAAAGATACCCTATTTCCCGAGCGCCCACGCCGATATCTCCGGCTGGCACATCGGTATTAGGGCCAATATGCCGGCATAACTCTATCATAAACGCATGGCAAAATCGCATGATTTCATCGTCGGATTTGCCTTTGGGATCAAAATCAGCGCCTCCTTTGCCACCTCCCATTGGCAGCGTCGTTAGGCTGTTTTTAAACACCTGTTCAAAAGCTAAAAATTTTAAAATGCTGGCATTTACGGATGGGTGAAAACGCAAACCTCCTTTGTAGGGGCCAATGGCAGAGTTCATTTGAATGCGGTAGCCTCTGTTTACCTGAATTTCTCCGTTATCTGCAACCCAACAGATCCGAAACGAAATTAAACGTTCTGGCTCTACCATACGCGACAAAATATTTTTGCCCTTATATATTTTGTGCTTAACAATATAAGGTATTACCGTTTCGGCCACCTCATGAACTGCTTGGATAAATTCGGGTTCATGTCCATTACGAACCTTCACCTTTTCCATAAATGCATTAATCTCTGCTTCCATAAACATTCAAATATTGATGAAATTTAAAATATTTTAACATAACGGTAAAATTATGTTATTTTACCTATGCGAACAGGTTTTCACCTTAAATTAGATCTAATTATTTGCCAATAGCCTGTGCTAAGTCGGCAATAAGATCGGTCTCATCTTCAATACCTACACTTAAACGAATTAAGGCATCTACCACGCCACTTTTTACTCGTTCTTCTTTGGGGATACTGGCGTGAGTCATACTCGCCGGATGTCCTGCCAAACTTTCTACGCCACCTAAAGATTCCGCTAAGGTAAATAGCTTTAGGTGTTCTACAATGGCTATAGCATTTGCGAAATTGGCTCCTTTAGGGACAAAAGAAATCATTCCTCCAAAATCTTTCATTTGCCTTTTTGCCACCTCGTAATTAGGATGATCCTGAAATCCGGGCCAATATACCTTTTCGATTTTAGGGTGATTTCTTAAATAATGGGCAATGGCATTTCCATTTTCGCAATGCCGTTGCATGCGCACATGCAATGTCTTTATACCGCGTAGTACCAAAAAACTGTCCATTGGGCCACAGACTGCACCACTGGCATTTTGAATAAAATATAATTTATCGGCTAAAATCTTGTCCTTTACCACCAATGCGCCCAATACCACGTCGCTATGACCTCCCAAATATTTCGTTGCTGAATGCATCACAATATCGGCACCCAAATCTAAGGGTGTTTGCAAAAAAGGCGTCGCAAAGGTATTATCTACCGCTAAAAGTAGGCGGTGGTGTTTGGCTATTGCAGCTACGGCTTCAATATCGATGATATTCATCATAGGATTGGTAGGTGTTTCTACCCATATAAGTTTCGTACGCTGGTTTACATAACTTTCTATACTGCGGATGTCTTGCATGCCGACGAAATGAAATATAATACCGTATTTTTCAAAAATTTGCTTGAACAATCGGTAGCTACCCCCATACAAATCGTTGGTAGAAACTACCTCATCACCCGGCGAGAGTAGTTTAATCACTGCATCTATGGCCGCAAGACCGCTGGCAAATGCCAGACCATAGTTACCATTCTCTATGCTTGCCAAAGCATTTTCCAGCGCTGTTCGAGTCGGATTCGCACTGCGGGAATACTCGTAGCCTTGGTGCTTTCCCGGGGTGGTTTGTGCGTAGGTAGATGTTTGATAAATGGGTGGCATAACGGCTCCGTAGGCCTTATCGGGCGCCTGACCCCCGTGTATGGTCTTACTGTTAAATTTTAGATTCCTTTTTTCCATGCTTAGCACTTTCGCCTACAAATGTATCGTTATCTTTTGGAGATACCAATGAAAGCCTACCTTTGCACAACGAATTTTAACACGAATAATATGAAGTATTTGGGCATTTTTATTTTGATAGTGGGCCTTCTTGCCAGCTGTGGTAGCGACGAAAAAAAGCAGCTTTCGTTTACGACCAAAACGTACCAAACAGAGCCCTGCCAGCATTGCCCATCCATCTTTATAGAAATGCCTCAGGTAGTGGAAGATTCAGAACTCGGGAATCTTATTAACGAAGCGGTTACACAAGCTGTAATTTTAGAATTGATTTATGACGATTCCTTAGGCATTAGAACGCCAGAAGAAGCCATGGCCTCTTTTAAAAACGGTTTTTTGGAATTGAAAAAAATGTATCCCGATGAATCTTTAGGTTGGGAGGCGCAAATAGTGAGCACGCCTAGTTATGAAGATCAGAACGTGCTTTCCATTAAAATAGATGCGTACCTCTTTACGGGAGGTGCCCATGGACAATCGACTACACGTTTTTTAAATTTCGACAAAAAAAAGGGGGTTCAATTGAGCACTTGGGAACTTTTTAAGGAAAGTGAAGGCTTTCTGAGCTATGTAGAACAAAAATTTCGATTGCAAGAGGGTATTCCTGCCGGAGCCTCCATAAACAGTACCGGATTTATGTTTGAAGAAGCTACCTTTTACCTTCCCGAAACCATAGGGTATACTAAAAAAGGCATACAACTTATTTACGAACAATATGAAATTGCTTCTTACGCAGACGGCCCTGTTTCGTTGGTGCTTCCCTACAAGGAAGTGCAACCTTATCTTAGCCTGCCCTTAGTACAAGAATAAACCTAAGCCTTGCGCACTTTTTTTTGTAACGCCAAAACGGCACCCCAATGCAGCCCTTCGTGAAAAAGGTTAAACGCAATGGCATCGTCCACGTCTTTGAGAATGGCTCCTGACATGGTTGTAAATTCCTGATAGACCGTAAAAATACCTTTTCGATAGTCTTTCTGAGTTTGCACTATGGTATCTAACAACAAATGGGTTATTAGTTGTAGTTCGGCATCCGATACCGTATCGGCAGGGAAGGTACCTCCCCGATACATTTGTATCAATTCATCGCTAATCTTGGTTTGGAGTTTGCTGCGGGTATAGACCAACAATTGTTGTACAACTACCAAATGAGCTACATTCCATAAAATACTGTTGTTAAAACCTTCCGGAATTTCAAGGAGTTGTGCTTTGGGGGTTTCCTGTAGTACCTGTGCGAAGCGACTCCGATTTTTTAAGGTGATCTCTATTATTTTTTCCACAAATCTAATTTTTATAAAAATAAACTTAAAAGTTCTTCATGAGCATTTAAAACAGTATAAAATTTGCACTAAGAGCTAGGTACGGCCAAGGGAATTGCACCCAAAATATAGTAGGAATAGATCAAAATCTTTTTAGCACATAGTCCGAATTGATCTAGCCTCCCTGTACCAACAATCAAAACAATAGCCTCCTTACAATTTAGGAAAACAATAACGATTTATACTTTTAAATTTGCATTTATCCCGCTAATTTCACCTAAAATTTAGATAATTATGGATGTAAAAGGAAAAGTAGCCTATATTACCGGAGGCTCCATGGGGATTGGATTTGGTGTAGCGAAATCGCTACTAGATGCCGGCATGAAAGTGGCCATTAGTGGCCGAAACCAAGAGACCATTTCCAAAGCTGCCAAGGCATTAGGCGGTGGTGAAAATATACTTCCTTTGGTCTCTGATGTTACTGTTTTGGGTGATGAAATCGCCGCTGTAAAGGCAATTTTGAACCAATGGGGGCAACTTGATGCTGTTTTGGCCAATGCTGGTGTTGGACATTTTGCGGCTGTAGATGAGCTTACAGAGGGGCAATGGCACGATATGATAAACACGAATTTAACCGGGGTTTTCTATACCCTTAAATCGGCTGTTGAAGCTTTAAAAACATCGCAAGGTTATTTTATTTCATTGGCCAGTTTGGCCGGCACCAATTTTTTTCAGAACGGTTCGGGTTATAATGCATCCAAATTCGGTGTCGTAGGGTTTACACAAGCTGCCATGTTAGATCTTCGAAAATACGATATTAAAGTGTCTACCATTATGCCTGGATCTGTGGCGTCTTATTTTGCAGGTCATGAGCCTTCTGATGCAGATCACTGGAAAATTCAACCGGAAGATATTGGCGAATTGGTGTTAGATTTACTCCAAATGAATCCGAGAACCTTACCGAGTAAAATTGAAGTTCGCCCAACCCGTCCGGACAAAAAATAAGCTATGTCACCTCTTTCTCGGTAAACGGAATTTGGGGATTGCATATTTCGAGAATCAAGGCCTTTAACTGTACATAAAATTGTTGCAGTGTTTGTTCGTTAATGGTATGATCTTTAGTCCTACTTCCCTTTTTTGGTTTCGTAGCAAACATAAACGGACTCGATTTTAGGTTTTTAAAAGCAATGATGCCTGCTTCCATCTCCCTTGCCGTAAAAGAAGTACTGTACATATAAGCGTAACAAAGCAACTGAAACGCTTTGGATTGATCGTAACTTGCCACAATCTCCGGCCAATCTACAATTTCTACTTGGGTAGCAGCGACCGTTCCGGTTTTATAATCTATAATTCGTAGTTTTCCATTGATTCTGTCGATGCGATCTAGCTTGCCATGAAGTACTACCGGAAAGTTCAACTCCGGAAAATCCAGCGTTACGGCGCGTTTTTCTTCTAATGCCAGTACTACAATTTCTTTTGTCTTACATTCCGAAATCTCAAGGTTTATAAAATTTTCGATATAGCGAACTACCACGTTATAGGCGATTAAGTTCTTGCCTTGGGAAATTGCTGTGTCAGAATATTTTTTGTTGAATTGTGTTTTAACAACACCCGAAATAGCCGGTACTCTTTCATTTAGCAATTCCGGAGTAAGCCTTTGCCCCAGTAGAGGCCGATAAAGTTCTTCTAGCGCATCGTGTACTACGGTGCCAAAGGTGTTATACGCCAGTGTTTCCTCTACTTCAACAGTATCCTTAATTTTTAAAATCGACTGCTTATAAAAATCTATTGGATTTCTAATGTAATTACTCAGCGAGCTTGGTGAAAACCCATTTTCGGCAGTTTCCTTTATCCGCTGCATCAATGCGTCATCTTTCGCAATGATTTCTAGAGCCGGTGTCTCCGAAGGTATCTCGGGTGTAGCAATTATCTCTGTAATCTTCCCCGATATGTGCTCATCGGCCACTAATTGTTGTATTAATCTACTTTTTTCTCTTCCTTCTAATACATCGGGCTCCGTGTTGTATAAAACGTAAATATGTTTTGCGCGCTGCAAGAGGTGATAAAAATGATAGGTGTACACCGCATCTTTCTCCTTATACGTCGGAAGACCAAAGGCCCTCTTTACATCAAAAGGAATAAATGAATTATTTGTTTTTCCGGAAGGAAGAATACCTTCGTTAACCGATGTGATAATGACGGTCTCAAAATCTAAATTCCTACTCTCTAACATTCCCATAATCTGTAATCCTTGCAAGGGTTCGCCTTGAAAATCGAGCATCTCTTTTGCCAACAATTCTTTGTACAAACTTTCCACTGACCCTAAATCGTGAATAAAATGGTAGGTACTCACCATTTGTAGCAATACTTGAAAGATACTGTGAAATCGGTATAGCTGTTCCAATTCCTTGGCATGCACATTAGGGGTAAATCGCTTCTTTAGTTGTTGAATTACGACGATGCATTGGGTTAAAAATTGTGTTGCATTGGGCAATTTGTCTAAAAACAAAATATCCAAAATCTCAGCATTTTTAGCCCATTTTGTCTTTAGTTGCTCCTTGTTAATATAGAGCCAATTCTGGGCATTAATTTCATCTCTTAAAGAAGGTTCCCCTTCGTGGTTCTGAAACAGCATTTTAATAAATGGATTCGCCAAAAGCAACAACACACTTCTGTGGTGCCACCCCCTTTCGGATCGATTCCGGTGCATCTCTAACAATTGTGTAAACAGTCCTGCCAAACTACTTTGACGAAGTGGATAGCCCATGGTTATATTTACATGGGTAATAGATTCCGGAACGGCGTGCAATACCGGATTTAGTAAGGTTTCGTCTCCTAATACTACAGCGGTTTGCTTTAGTCTTTCCGGATGTGAGGAGGCCAAATTCTTCAAAATACTGCCCACGTATTTTGCTTGTGAAATATGCTTGGGAACCCCAATAATTTGGATATGTTTCTCAGATAGGTAGGTGCTTTTTTTGTTAATAGACTCTAATACCCCTATTGTTGCCCATTCTTTGGCGTATTGCCGTATAAAATAACCCGCATCATGACGAAAATCATTTAGAAAATAGGGGTCAATATCCCAATAAATCTCATTTGATGAGGATTTTAAAAATTCCTGTATAATTTTTTTTTCGGCCGAATTAAGCGCATTAAACCCAATGAATACAAACTTTTTGGTGCTATTTTGCGTTACATATTCGGTACATTTTTTAGCTGCCTCTCTATATACCAGACCTTGATGGCCCATCCCTTTCTGCAATAAGGATGCGTTAAAATTTTCATATAAGGTTTCTAGTGAGTTCCAAAAGTGAACATAGGCCGACATTAGGGGCGTTCTTTCTGTTGCTAAAAACCAATGATTTATTTCTTGAATGTCTGATAAGTAAGAAAATAACCGTCCTGTGTGTATCAAATACCGGTCTATTTCATTAAAATCTGAAAGTATTGTGGTTGCCCATTTGGAAAATTCTGTAAAACTATCCACCTTTTTGGGATTCCCTTCTAAATAGGAGGCATATAATTGAAAAAGTTGGTCGGTATGCGAGGCATAAGTAATACCGGCGATTTCCTCTACAAAAGTTTCAATACTATAGGTAGGCGGAGCAAAAAAGGGAACTTCCACTTTTTCCGAAAGGTAATTTTTAAGAAAAGTGCCTGCACGCTTGCTAGGCAATACAAAAACAATATCATCAAAAGAACCGTGCTTATGAAAAAGTTTGTGTACTACCTCTTCTAAAAAAGTGTGCATTGCCAAAAATTAAAGTAGAAGACAAAGTAAGTAAAAAATCAATATACTTTGTGGTCCTTTCACATCACCGTATGTACTTAGGTGTAAGGCGGTTTTCTTAAAGTGGGTTACGCAATAATTGTATAACTGCGTTCTTCTTCACACATAAAAAGCCACATAGGGTTAACCTTTTTACCTTGAAACCATAGGGATATCGCCACAGCATATAGGCCATCGCGCTATAATCGCATGCTTTCTGTCTGGCACACTTCATCTGGATTTTCGTTTTTTTCCCTTTTCAAATGGTGTTAACTATTCTAAGAAAATTCCTCAGCTATAAGGACACGACCCTTTGGGCAGGCTTGTTCCCCTACGTGCACCTTATTTGTATAGGGTGTGCATAGCACCCAAAAAGAATCCCATAAAATCAATTAAGATTTTATGGGATTCTAATGGCATGTGCTGTACGTTTTAGTTCACTTCTGCCATGAGACCTTCCAAAGAATGGCATACCACTTTTTCTTGAATCAATGTTAATCCTTCACTTTGAGATTCTAAAGCGTCTATTTTAATTGGGCCACTGGGCAGATATACCATATAAAAACCATCTTCAAAAGAAGCCAGTTTTATACGCTCGCCATCCGGTTTAATGGCACTCCATGAAGCGTCTTCCGGGGTGTACTCTAAGCGTAATGTATTGCCTTTTTTTGGCCCTTTTATGGCCGTAATTTCCATTTGATTTAAGGATGCTACCATTTTGTAGGTGTTTCCATCTCTTTTTACAATTTGAGTTTCCTGATCTCCCTCCTCCATGGCAATAGGATTAGCTCCGGACCAAAACTCGATCACATTAAAAATTAACGCATCGCCCAACACGAAAAGCCCGTACACCGGAATAATATTTAATCCCCAAAACAAGGCGTTATTCACAAACTTACTGTCGCTTACATCGTCGTTCCAAGCCTTTAATCCGGAGACCGCATTAAAGGATCCTAGGCAACTGCTGCAAAGTACCGACAGGGATAAAACCGTGCAAAAAATCAATTTTCTCATAATGTATAGTGTTTAAATAGTTAAGCAAGTAAGCTAATAAAAATTTGTGAGAGTTTATTACAAAATAAGCATTTAAAATACAGATATATTTAGTGGAAATCTGAATTCCATTTTTTGTGGTTGCGACCCAAAAATTGTTTTTCTAGAAAAGGGACGTAATGCCCATGAGAGAATCAAGTAGCGATTCACAAGAGCATTAATTGTCGGGGAGGTTGTATGGCTGTAATCCGGGCTGTTTCATTTATTTCAAGTCTGGGGACAACCAGTTAATTAGAGGATCCTTTGGTAATTATATTGTTAGGAACTCCTACCCGCACTAGTAACTATAGCTTTTTTATGTGGGTCAAAATAGCAATATATAAGCCCCCTTATTATCGAAAAACAATAATAACGCTTTGGTTTCAGCCAATACTTATAGGAAATGTTTAATTTGATACTCCTCTAGCATACAATAGATTTTCTAATTCCAAATCAGGCACAAATGTAATTGTTATTTAAGCATTGTATAGTCGTTTGCTACTACTGAAAAACAACTCTACTCCAAATGGAGTTTGGCTAGATCGTAAAAATAAAAGTTTTTTTCATCGTTCATTGCTACGAAGAGTCCGTTTGGGAAATTTTCTCCCAACGAAAAGGTAACTACTTCGCAACCATCTGTTGCCACAGTGCCTAAATTTAAAGCTTTAATAAAACGATTGTCTTCTTTTGAAAAGACGTTGAATTGTCCCCTTTGTTGATCTGAAACAATCAGATATCCTGCACCATCGTGGTAGGTTGCAATTGCGATACCTTCAATATCTTCCAAAAAGTAAGCGCCCCCAAAACAATTAAGTTCGGCGTTGCCCATAGCTGGTTCAGCATAATATTTTCTGATGCACGCACCTTCATCTGCATAATACACAATACTGTTAGCATCATCTACGGCAATAGCCTCAATTTCTTTACGACCGCTAAATTTACCAAATTTCCTCACCAATTCTGCACGAACTCCGGTACTATCAGCCCTCAAGGCGTACTGATACAAGTAATTCTCTAATGCGCCTGTTTTACGGCTAACAATGGCGTAGATTGTGCCATCCTTTGGAGACTTGTAAAGCCCGATCCCCATAGGTAGTCTTTGATCTATATTGGACACATCTGAAAAAACCGCAAACCCGCCGTTGTCCAAAGGTTGCATATCGGGAACACTAAATACCCCAATCTGTTGTTTCTCTCGTTCTGTAAAGACCAAAATATCCACAAAGGTAGAATCATTTAAACTAAAGCCGTATTCTATATCCACGTTGTTGGGCCGTTTCAAATTGCGTATGGTTTTTGTTTCCAAAATTTTTCCATTTAAATCAAAAGCATATATTGCGCCATTGGTATCCTTATCCGTACCAAATACAATACTTTGACCGGGGTTTTCACGGTTGATCCAAATAGCAGGATCGTCTGTGTCATTAATGGTATGTTCCGTAATTATATCCGGCAAAATTTCCGGGAGTTTATTCTGATTACAAGAAAGGACAAGTGAAACTAAAAATGCAAAATTGATACATCGGGTCATTTTAAAGTGGGTTATATTAATTAAAGTCTTTTAATCTAATTAGCTGTTAAAGGTAGCGATATATGGTCATGGTGTTTTTATCGTTTATTAAATAGATCATATTTTAAGCCAAAAGTTAATCTCCGTCCATAGAACTCAACCTGTTGCGTTCTGGAGCGAATCCCCTGATAAAATCGCAATGGCTGGTTCGATATATTATTAAGATCGGCGTATAAGGTAAAATTTTTATAAAGGGCAAAGGAGGCGTTTAAATCCAAGAAGAACTGTTGATCATAGAAACGGTCTTCAAAAGGTCGTCCTCCTATTTCATCGAGATAGGCATCCGAAAAATTGGCGGATAAGCGGGCACTAAGTTTTTTGTCTGCATACCCCAGTGACGCATTGAACATATTTGGAGCCGTATTTGGAAGATCCAAGTCGTCTCGCAGATCCCCGTCTTCATTACGAATCCCCTTGGCACTGGAGGTAATAAAGGTATAGTTGGCATAGATACTGAAATTTCTTGCAAATCCGGGCAAGAAATCCAATTGGCGTTGAAAGGAAAATTCTGCACCGAATATAGTTGCATTATCTCCGTTTAAAGGTCGTGTAAGTTCAAAGCCCGAAGTTCCAGGGCCGAAGCTTTCATCGTTAGTGATACTAATAAAGGTATAGACAAAATCTTTTATGTTTTTATAGAACAGGCCCCCTGAAATTATGCCTACATTGTCATAATATTGTTCGGCCATAATGTCGAAGTTCATAGAGGTAGTTGGATCCAAATCGGGGTTGCCCTGAAAAATTTCGCCATCGCTTAAGAGAACGTCTACAGTTGGGGTAATATCGACGTAATTGGGTCTGGCCAAGGTATTTGTCCATGCTAACCGAAGAATGGTACGATCCGTGAGGTCATATTTAAAATGAATACCGGGAAGAATATTGGTATACGAATTTTCTTCGGTGACTTTCCCAATAATATTATCTTCATCTTCGATTTGGTTTCCTGTAGCTTTTGTAGTGGTGTTTTCCAAACGTATGCCAAAGAGAACCCCCAATTTGTCCGTAAGATTCTGATTTGCCATAATGTAACCCGCCCAAACATCCTCAGAGACCTCGAAATTGTCTCTTAAGAATTCGTCCGGAACAGATTCGCCCCCAGAGCTTAGATCAAGGCTGCCCAACCATAATTCGCTGGCAAAGGAACCCGCACGATATCTGCTTCCTGCAAGAAAGTTGGGGTCTGTATAGTCTTTGGTTGGAATAGATCCCAAGTTGGGAACTATATCTTCCACGTCAAACTCAAAGAAGTTGTTATCTCTAAGTTTATTTTTAAACCGTCCTCTGGCTCCGAATTTTAAAAATCCATCCGGATTACCGAAAAAATTGGTAGGCAATTCAAAATCTACAAAAAAGTTGATATCTTCTTCTTCGGTAAATTGATTTTCTTCCGTTAATTCATCAAACTCAAAATTAGCAAGATTGCTTTCGTTAGCAGAATCCGTTGGACTAAAAGCCGGAAATCTTGGATTACTGTTGTCGTTATCGATTATAAACTCAGACGTAAAATTCGCAAAACGTTCGTTAAGACGTTCCTCTGATGCTCTGGCATAAGATGTTAGCCAAGTAACTTTTAGAGAACCCAAAAGATGGTCGCCACCCAAAGTATAGTTCTGCATACGCTGGTCTTCCAATCTTCTGTTGTCGATTCTCCCTCCATCGATACCCCCCTTAGTTTCTCTAGATACTTCTACTGGGAAACGCGTGGGAATGCCATTGGTGATGGTAAAATCGCCTTGTTCGATATCTTCTGCGTCTAGTATTTCCTGGGTCAACCTAAAACGGTTTTCTCGGTCATCCCTCCAGTTGTACATGCTTTTAAAATAAATTTTGTTGTTGTTATTCAATTGATAATCAAAATTGGCAGAGAAACTCCGTCGCACTCTTTGAATTAAATAGGTGCGGATTTCGTTGACATTAGTAAAGGGTTCCACTTCAATTTCTTCCTCGTCCTCACCGTTAAAAAAGGCAAATTCATCAGACCATTCGGCCTCAACGTTATCCGATCCAAAATCGGTATCGTTGATCGAAGCAGAGACCATCCATCCAAACTTGCCATCCTTAGATCGATCCCCCAAAATAAAGGAGCCATTCAAGATACGTTTGTCTGTGATAAAGTTGATACCGGAACCAGCGGTAGCCGAAAGACGGAATCCTTGAGGCGAAGTTCGTGTTATTAAATTTACTGCGCCACCAAGGGCATCCGCATCCTTATCTGGGGTAACCGCCTTACTTACCTCAATGGATTGTATCATATCTGCGGGTATCAAATCCATCTGAATATTTCTGTTGTCGCCTTCAGCCGATGGGATTCTGCTCCCATTTAGCGTCACGGAATTGAGTTGTGGGGACAATCCTCGAACGATGATGTTCCTAGCTTCTCCTTGATCGACCTGCATGGTGATGCCAGGAATCCGTTTTATGGCATCTCCAATATTCGCATCAGGAAATTTACCAATCTGCTCCGTAGAAACCACATTGGTAATATTCATGTTATTTTTTTGTGTATTTAATGCCTTAGCTTGGCTGCTAAATCCATATCCTATAACTTCAACACCAGCAAGTTTCAGGCTTTGAGGTTCAAGATTTAGATGTATAAAATTGGTAATGCCCTGAGTTATGGTTATTTCTTGATCTATATCCGAATATCCTAGATAAGATACTTTAAGTAGATGGTTGCCTATTTCAACACCTACAAAGGTAAACCGACCATCAAAGTCGGAAATAGTTCCTTTTGCTAAAGAAGGGATGAGCACATTGGCACCGGGCACGGCAATGCCATTTTCATCGGAAATAATTCCTTGTATGTTTCCGGTTTGTGCTACGGTTTGGGTAGTGAATATAAGTGCAAACAGCATTACAAAGAGTCCGTTTAAAAGATAGAATGGTTTCATAATAATTTGATTTTTATTGTTTCAAATCTATGAATATCAAAGAAGTACGTCCTTTTTTATATGATAACAAAACGTAAATATTTTAAAACAACAAGGAAACAACAAGGCAACAATTACAATTAATTTACCTTTTGGAAATGTTATCTAAAACATGTGGAAAAGAAAGCCTAAATTGACAGTAAATAGCTTGCCAATTCTTCTTTTGTTTCTATGGGTAACTTTCTGCGAAGTCGATACCGTGCTACCCTGACACTATCTGGAGTTACTTGAGTAATTGAAGCAATTTCCTTTGAAGATAGATTTAATCGTAACAACATGCCTAATCGCATTTCTGAGGTCGACAGCGTATTGCCGGATAAAGAAAAAAGTTTTTCTGTAAAATCCGGATGTATTTCTCCGAAAAAAGTTTGAAACTCCTGCCACTCGTCCTCTTGATCCAAGCTAACGAATATCTCTTGCGACAATTTCATTAACTTAGACGAATAATCCATTTGCCTCCGGGTTGCAATATTTTTCAGGGTATTTGCAATATTGTATAAAAGCTTGTTTTTGTGCGACAAATGAAGGCTATATCTAGATAATGCAGTGGCCTTTATATCGATTTCCCGATGTAGCGATCTCTCTTCATTTTGCTTTTTTTCTAACTCTGATTTAAGTATCCTTTCTTTGTAAAGTTGAATCTTTTGAGTTGCCTTTTTCTTTTTTTGATTGAAAATATAAGCTCCCACTGAAAATAGTAAAACGAAAAGCAACGTAACCCATAACAACTTTTGGTTCGCCCTAGTGTAGCCTTCCCTTTTTTAGGACACCTCTAAATTCGATAAATAATTATTATTTAGGTCAGGTTTGATGAAGAATTTAAATTCT